>JBDRVV010000045.1 GCA_039802005.1 candidate division WOR-3 bacterium | reverse complement strand
GGCATATTATTTAATAAAATTCTACAAACAATCGACCGAAGAACTGGAGAAACAATCCGCATATAAGAAAATAATGCAATTAATTTCGGAAATGTCTCTTGAGAATCTTGAAAAGCTCCACAGGAATTTTCTTGGTGAACCAATTGATGAACATATTTTATATTATTTAATTAAAGAAGAAATAAAGGCAGGAAAAGAAAAAGATGCTGAAAGGGATTTTAAGGTTCTGACCCGTAGATTTCCTGAGACAGTGTATGCTGAAGAATTTACTGATTTTAAAAGACTCACTGAACTTGGAACAGCAACCGGTAAGGCAGGAATTTTGTTGCCCGTAACCGGTAAATTTAGCCGTTATGGTGAAAAATTGAAAGAGGTCTTAAAAATTTTTAGCAAAAATAATTATCTTTCATTCTCAACGATATTAATGGATACAAAATCTGATCCGGTTGACGCAATCCTTGCAGCAAAGGAACTCATTGATGAGAAAAAGGTTGATTTTATTATCGGTCCAATATTTTCTGTTGAGGCATTAGGTGTTTCTGGATATGCAAGTGCAAGGGCTGTTCCCCTTATCATCCCGACAAATATTGAATTAAAATTGAATAACCTACCATTTGTTTTTACACCCTCACAAACACAAGAACACCAGGCAAAGGCAGTTGCTCGTTATTGCACAAAACAACTCGGTCTTGTTAGATTTGCTGTGCTATTTCCAGAAATTCAGCGCTATGCAACAATCGCCAGTATCTTTGTTGAAGAGGTGAAAAAAAATGATGGAGAAGTCGTTGCAGTTGAATCATTTAATCCGGATTCGGTGACATTGCGATACGAATTAGAAAGAATAAAAAAGAAGAAACCCGAGGCAATTTTTCTGGCAATGGATGGAGATATGATTATCAATGCTACACCCCAGATACATTATTATGGCCTTGAAAATGTTAAAATATTGGGAATTGATGTATTTGATAACGAACGGGTGGTGAGGCTTGGTGAAAAATATGTAGAATCTGCGGTCTTTGCAACATCAGGAATTGATACTGCTGCAGTGCAGGAATTAAAGAAGAACAATTTTTACTCTGAAGATCAAGTTATCACGAAATTCTTTCAAACCCTATGGGCACTACGTCAGTTATCTAATTATGAGCGTGTGAATTTATCAAGTAAATTATCTGAAGTTTTATTAAAAGAGAGGGTTTATAACATCAAAACCATAAAAAATGGTGAATTTTTAAAATTGACAGAACTAAGGATCGAATAACGGAGGTCTTTATGGCAAAAAAGGAAAAGAAAGAAAAAAAAGAGAAAAAACCTGAGGCACTGGTTGAAGTCAAATTTACAAACAAGAATTATTTACTTTTTGGTGCCGGGCTTGTTTCATTGATAATAGGCTTTATACTTTTAAGGAACGGCGATATAGTGCTCGCACCAATATTATTAGTGCTCGGTTATCTTGTCTTCTTCCCATTAGGTATTCTTCTGAAATAGAGTTTAAAAATTCCAAAATTTTTTGATAAGCCCAATAAACTGGGCAGATACAGATATGTCTCTTAATAAAGAAATAAGAGAGTGGGCAAAAGAATTAGGAATAGAAGTTAAATTTACTTCTGCTGCGCCATTTAAAAAAGAATCTGCAGAGATAAAAAAACAGCGTGAAAATGGTTTGTTCCTCAATGATAAATACTGGTCAGAGAGAGATATCAATGAGTTCTGCAATCCAAGATTTATATTACCTGAAGCAAAATCAATAATAAGTTCGTTTTTATTCTATCTTACGCCCGAGGAAACAGATCCTTCTACACCCGGAAGCCCTTATGGACTCGTTGCCCGTTATACCCAACGCAACTACTATAAGGAATTGAAAAAAAGATTAAAGAAACTTGCCGGGATATTAAAGAAAAAATATAAGGCAAATGTTGCGGTGCATTCCTGTGGTCCGATTGCAGAAAAACCCATAGCACAGAGAAGTGGAATCGGTTATTATGGAAAACACAGCATAATAATCAACCCAATTTATGGTTCCTGGATTGTTTTGGGTGAGATAATAACCGACCTTGAATTAGAACCTGATGAGCCATTGAATGTTGATTGTGGAGGATGCCGGAAATGTATTGATGCCTGTCCAACTAAAGCAATAATAGAACCTTATGTGATTGATAGAAAGAAATGTATCCAGAGTTTGACCAATTATCTTGACACAATCCCGAATGATATTGCGTGCGTCTGGTCAAATCGTTTATATGGTTGCACAACCTGTCAGGAGGTATGCCCGATAAATAAAAAAATTAAACCAGAACCGCCTAAGACCGACATCGGTGTAGTAGGTACTTATCTACCTTTGCTTGAGATTCTACAAATGGATGAAAAGACCTACCGGAATAAATATAAAGATAATCAGATAAGTGCGCGCTGGATAAATTTTGAGGCAATAAAAAGAAATGCCCTTATTGCACTCGGTAATATTAAGGATAAAAAAACGATTGATTTAATAAAAAAATTCACAAATTCCGGCAACGGGATTTTACGCGAAACTGCGGCCTGGGCGTTGAGCCAATTTTAAAATGGCAAGATTATCACAGAAATTTCGGACGGCAATTTTAAATCCTGAAGTTGCGCCGAAAATTATATTAAATAAATTTAGATCAAACGTTAGTTATCACATTCTTAAAACTCGTTCCCTGGCACCGGAGACGATTAATATTTATCCCACATTTAGATGTAATCTAAAATGTGAAATGTGTTTTGAAAAATATGCACGTGTGGAAAAGGAGATGGAAATTCAAGATTGGCTAAGAATAATAGATGAGATAAAAAAATTTAGACCCAGAATTCATATTTCCGGTGGCGAACCATTTGTTTATAAAGATATTGTAAAAATCATTGAATACATAAAGAAAAAAAACCTTTATCTTCACATTACAACCAATGGAACATTCCTTGAAGATTATGCAGAAGAAATTAAAAAATTCAATGTCAATCGGATTGATATCTCAATAGACGGGATAGGGGATATCCATGATAAGATAAGGGGAGTTAAAGGAACTTTTGAGAAGATAATCAAAGGACTTGATAGATTGAATAATTTAAAAAGGCATTTACCAATTTTGAAGATAAATTCAATAATAAATATTGCGAACCCCGAAAAAATGAAAGATATCGTTCATATTGCGCAAGAATATAAAATTAATATCATCCAGTTTATCTACCCACTTTATCTTGATGAAGAAGCAATATTAAACCACAAAGTATTTTTGTCAAATAAAATTAAAAAAAGCCTGAATTACTGGTGTTATGCAAGCCATTATAGACCACCTTCAGGTGATTTTTTTACGATTCAATCGGTAATAAGTGAATTACCAAAAAAGAAATTAACCATAGAGATATTCCCTAATTTCAATGCGGAACAATTTGGCGCATACTATAAGTCATCTAAAGAATTTGATCGGGTTTATAAAGGTAGATGCCGGGCAATGTGGAATACGGCAACGATACTTCCTGATGGTAGTATAGAATCATGTCCGGACTATGTTTTCAGCAATATTAAAGAAAAAAAATTTTTAGATAGTTGGAATAACCAAATTATAAAAGAACTCCGCAAATTTATTATTGATAAAAGATTCTTTTCCGTCTGTCGTGCCTGTTGCTTTTATTATCAGTAAGGCGTGGAAATATTACTCAATCACGACTAACCTGGCGCTGCTAAGGTCATTCTTTATAAAATAAACCCCGGCGCTTATCTGATTTCCCCTATAATCATTTAAATTCCAGAACAGTCTATTGGTGGTGGAATTATCAAGTGTTTGAATAAGTTTACCTGCTGCGTCATAAACTTTTAACTGAGTCGGAATTGCACATTCTATTAAAACCCTGCTGCCTTTCCGCACAAGATTTGGTATAACTACCAATTGCTTTTCTATCTTTTCGGTACCAATTACAATCTCTTCAATTCCGGTACCACGGTCAATGGTCAATTTCACATAATTACCTGTATTCTGGGTTGTCCCGGTCGAGGCATTATCACTTGTCATGTTATATACCCGGCGTGAAATTGTTTCATTCGTTCTCCACATTGAGACACCTACTCCATTATCACCATTCCAGCGAATTTCCACAAGAAGATTAGAGGTATTGTCATATTCAAAATTGACCGGCCATTCAAGCCAATTATTTGCAGAACCACCAACAGTAAATGAAGAAGAATCAATTTGCAATTGGGGTGTATTCCCGGCATAATTATCATCAAATACAGTGGTTAGCTGAGTGACGGTAGTATGACAAAGATAGAATCGAAAGTTATTATAAATGCCAACGTTATTATCCGAAGGCTGGAATGCAAATTTTATGATTTTCCCGGGTGTGTTTATCTCAGTTTGAAGAAATAAAACCTGGAATCTACAGGCATCATAAGATTGTCCCCAAAAAGGTATATAATTTCCGATATATGGAGTTCCTATAATGACTTCGGTTGTGTCGGCTTGCGCTGCAATTAAAATAACGGCTACGACAAAAACCAATTTTTTCATGTTCCCTCCTTGCTATAATTTACCAAAAATATTCAATATGTCAATAAACATTTTGATTAAAAAATTGAATTTTTATCTTGATTTTATATGCTAATTAAATATTATTTTATCAGAAGTTAAATTATGAAAAAAATTTTCGTTACGATTAAAAAGCAGAAAAGCCATTATGTCTTACTCCTATTAATTATTACTCTTGCTTCATATCTACGCTTCAGCGGATTTGATTGGGCTATACCTAAAAAACCATATTATCGTGCTGGATTCCAGGATGAACCATTCGTGATAAATATGCTCCTGCAGATGAAACCAAATGATTTAAATCCTCATTACTTTATTAATCCTTCTTTTCATTATTATACGCTGCTCTTGGTGATAAAGATTGGACATTGTTGCGGTTATATCAAAAATTTTTCGCTTCCCACAATGACAAATCTCCTGGGACAACCTGTGGAAAATATGACCCTGAATGATTATCAGAAATTATATATCGTTGGAAGGTTTATTACGATAATTGAAGGAATCTTAACCGTTCTTTTTGTATATTTAATAGGCACAAAACTTTATGATAAAAAAACTGGATTGATCGCTGGATTTATTTTCTCAATCCTGCCGACAGTTGTATTTCAATCACATTTTTTTATTGTAGATAGTCCAGCAGTCTTCTGGTCAATGCTATGTTTATATTATCTGGTGAAAGTAATAGATAGAAAAGAGATAAAAAAAAGTTGGTTTATTTTAAGCGGCATTCTCCTTGGTTTAGCACTGGGAACAAAGTACATGAATATATTATTGATATTTCCTTTTTTAACAATTTTTTTATCTAAAAGTCGTAAATTAGGATGGAAGTATCCATTAATGATATTCATAATAATGAGTGTAGTATTTTTTATAACAACCCCATATAGTTTAATATCATTCCGCGAGTTTTTATTTGGGGCTCCAGATGGTTTTGGTGGCATTTTTGGCCAGAAGGGGCTCTTTGCCTATAATAAATATCCTGCAAATCCAATAAAACCTTTTATATATGTGATATACTATTCGTTGAGATTACCACTTGCAATATTAGCGTTTATTTGCATTGGATTTATACTTTACCGAAGAAATTTATCGGATAAGATTCTATTATCATTTTTAATTCCATTTTATATAATCATGGCGATCTCTCCTTCACCACACTTGCGCCATTCCCTACCTGCCCTTCCTTTTATTGCAATCATAATTGCCAGTGCATTTACTGGATTGCTTAAATTCATAAAAAACAGATTTCTTTTATATTGTTTTATCAGCTACTCAATCATTTCATTTATTTACACATTTTTATTCACAATGGCTATGCTTGATAGAATGCGCTATTCAGATACCCGTTTTGAATTTGCTGACTGGGTTTTCAAAAATATTCCTGCAAAGACAAGTGTCGGGTGTCCAACGGTAATGCCTTTTAGATATACACCGCCGGTTGAATACCCTATGTATGATGGGAATAACTTTGGCCCAACTTATGAGGAAACTTTAGCCAATCTCTATTATGATTTTATCAAAACGAACTATGATTATTACTCATTGCTTTATTTCGCACCGCAATATTTTTTCATTACCCAGACAGAGATTCAGGAACTTCCCTATAATGAAGTGGGTGAAGTAAATGGTCGTAACTTTATACGCCGTCTTTTTAATCAGAATCATTATAAACTTATCAAGGTGTTTGAAAGAAAGTATAATATCTTAGGATTTGAATTTGAACCGTCATTTCCTAATTTAGATTGGAATCCCGTGAGCCAGAAGATATATCTTTTTAAAAAGAATTTTTGATTTGTATTGACAAGATGACTAATTTTATTATAATAAAAAATGAAAGAATTTAGAATAAAACAAGGACTAACATTTGATGATATTTTGTTAGTGCCCCAGTATTCTGAAGTATTACCCCGTGAGTGCGATGTAAAAACCAGATTTTCACGCAATATAAAATTAAATATTCCTCTGGTGAGTGCGGCAATGGATACGGTGACGGAATCGGCAATGGCAATTGCAATTGCCCAGGAGGGCGGAATCGGTGTCATTCATAAAAATCTAACAATTGAAGAACAACAAAAAGAGGTGCGTAAGGTCAAAAGGGCTGAGAGCTGGATGATAGTAAATCCAATCACTGTTACCGAGAATATGAGTATCCGCGAGGCAAAAGATTTAATGGAGAAAAATGGTATTTCCGGAGTCGTAGTGGTGGATAATGAATTCCACCTCGTGGGTATGCTTACAAATCGTGATATAATCTTTGAGGACGATCTCAATAGAAAAGTCAAAGAAGTTATGACAAAGGATAGTTTGATAACTGCACCCGAAGGAACAACCCTGGAACAGGCACGCAAAATTATAAAAAAATATAAAATTGAGAAATTACCCATCGTTGACCGTAAAGGAAGATTAAAAGGGCTTATAACAATAAAGGATATAGTTAAAAAAATGGAGCATCCAAATGCGAATGTTGACAAAGCTGGAAGATTACGTTGTGCTGGAGCAGTTGGTGTAGACAAAAAGACAATTGACCGTGTGTCCGCACTTGTAGAAGAAGGGGTTGATGCGATTGTTGTTGATGTTGCACATGCACACTCCAGGAGTGTAATTGCAATTATAAAAGATATCAAAAAAAGATTTCCTGATATAGAACTTGTTGCAGGGAATATTGGCAATCCTGATGCGGCACTTTATCTTGCAAAACTGGATGTGGATGCAATAAAAGTGGGAATTGGACCGGGTTCAATCTGCACGACAAGAATCATTGCAGGAATAGGTGTTCCCCAGGTTACCGCGATAATGGAATGTGCCAAGGTGGCAAAAAAATATAATATTCCAATCATTGCCGATGGTGGGATTAGATATTCGGGTGATATTGTGAAGGCACTCGCCTCTGGTGCATCCTGTGTTATGATCGGAAATCTTTTTGCTGGAACTGAAGAGAGCCCGGGTGAGACGATTCTCCTTGAGGGTAGGAGATACAAAGAATATCGGGCAATGGGCTCTTTATCAGCAATGAAGCGTGGTTCAGCCGATAGATATTTCCAGGAGGCAGCAAAGAAACTTGTACCTGAAGGGGTTGAAGGTAGGGTCCCTTATCGCGGTTATGTTAAGGATGTGATATTCCAGTTGATTGGTGGATTGAAATCCGGGATGGGATATTGCGGTGCAAAGGATATCAAAACCCTGCAGCGCAATGCCCGGTTTATAAGAATAAGCCCGGCAGGACTTAGAGAGAGCCATCCTCATGATATAACCATTACCAAAGAAGCACCCAATTATGAGATCCGAGGGTTTTAGTCCTCCCTTCACCGAGATTGCACCATACTACGACAGATTGATGTCTTTTATAAATTACCGTTCCTGGGTAAATTACATAGAACGGATAATACTGATGCACAATATTGAGGAAAGAACCATACTTGATATTGCCTGTGGCACCGGTGTCTGCATTGAATTATGGCTGAATAAAGGTTATCAGGTAATAGGTCTTGATGCCTCAGAACAAATGCTTGAAATTTGCAGGCAGAGGCTTTCTCCACAGTTATTTAATGAAGGACGGGTAAAATTGATAAAAGGTGATTTGAGAAATTTTTCTGTAGATGAAAAAGTTCCTGTGATCACCTGTCTTTATGATAGTTTGAATTATTTACTGACTCCTGAAGAAATGCTTGCTTGTTTCAAGTCAGTTCATTATAATTTAAAACAGAATGGGGTCTTTATCTTTGATATGAATACAATCCATGCCCTCCAGGTTGAATGGGGAAATCAGACATTTGAAAGAAGGGATGGTCCAATCTATTCAATATGGAATAATACATTTGACCCCCTGACACGGATATCCACATTGAAACTCACACTCACTGTTTATGAAGATGGTAAAACTCTTACAATCAAAGAATTACATCAGGAAAGGGCATATCCGATAGATGAGATAAGGAATTTGATTAAGTCCGCGGGTTTTGATATTTCAATCTATCGTCATCTCACTTTCAATCCTGCGAGTGAGTTTGACACAAGAATAATGGGCGTTGCAAGAAAAATATGATGATTGCAGATCTGCATATTCATTCAAGATTTTCCCGTGCCACATCTCAAGAGATGTCCATCCCCAAGATTGCTGAATATGCAAAATTGAAGGGGATAGGAATGGTGGGTACGGGTGACTTTACTCATCCTGAATGGTTGAAGGAACTTAAGGAATACCTTCAATTCAAGGATGGAATATATGAATACTCGGGGGTTAGGTTTGTACTCTCTGTAGAAGTTAATAACATATACACAAAGGATGGAAAACTGCGCAGAATTCACAATATTATATTTGCCCCAGATTTCCAAACCGCAGAGAAGATAAATAATTTCCTCTGTAGATTTGGTAAACTTGAGGTTGATGGCAGACCGACACTTTCCTTAGCAACCGACGAAATGTTAAAGGCACTCCTTGATATTTCACCAGATATCTTCCTTGTGCCATCCCACATCTGGACTCCCTGGTTTTCGCTTTTTGGTTCAAACTCAGGTTTTGATTCGATTGAAGAATGTTTTGGTTCATTGGCGGATAAAGTTTTTGCTCTGGAAACCGGTCTTTCATCAGACCCGGCAATGAATTGGAGATTGTCCTGCCTTGATAGATTTACCCTGCTCTCTAACTCTGATGCCCATTCACCAAATAGACTGGGGCGTGAGGCAAATGTCTTCAGCGAAGAACTTAATTACCAGGGATTAAAGAATGTGCTTGAAAACAAAGACCGAAGTAAGTTTCTATACACAATTGAATTTTATCCCGAAGAAGGCAAATATCATTATGATGGTCATCGCCGATGTCAGGTCAGACTTTCACCCAAAGAGGCACGTTTAAATAATAATCTTTGCCCGGTATGTTCAAGAAGCATAACCGTTGGTGTATTGCATCGGGTTGAGATGCTTGCAGACAGACCAGAAGGATTTATTCCAGAGAATAATATCCCTTACAAAAATCTCATTCCCCTTGAAGAGATAATTGCCGAGGCAATGGGAGTAGGAAGAGAAACTGTGGGTGTAAAGAATGAATATATGAGGCTCTGTAAATTATTTGGTAGTGAATTTGAGATTCTATTGAATACACCGATTGAAGAATTAAAAAACAATACGCAGGAGAAAATTGCCCTCGGTATTGAGAAGGCTCGGAAAGGCAATGTGATTATAAATCCAGGTTATGATGGCGAATTTGGGACGATAAAATTATTTGACCAAAAGGGAGTTGCGGAGGCACAACTTGGACTATTTTAAAAATATCTTAAAAAATGTCCTGCATATTGTTGGTAGAAATATGTTAAATTCCCTCTTGACAAAAGAAAAATATTGGATAAAATAGTAAGATTATAAAGGAGGTATGATGAGAAAAATTCTTGCTATAATGGCGGTTGTTCTATTATTTGTCGCTTGCGACTTGGCAAGAGAATCGGCAAAGTTGAAGCCGGATATAGAGATTACCTTTATTAATCCAGTAGCCGCTCCAGTGGACGGGGGTGGTATTGTGAGTATTGAAGAGATACACTTCGTAGCAAAAAACTCAGTTGATTGCACGGTAGAGAAGGTGCTGTGGGAATATTACACGAAAGACGATGTGCGATTCTTCGGTCCTTTTGAAGTTCCGGTTTATATGAAGGTAAAAGGAATTGTTGATCCTGCTGTCGTTGATACATCAATTCTTGAAGGTGTGCCTTTACCTGTTGATACGGTGCTGATTTATCTGGTTAACAATAATTTATATGAGGCGAAGGCAAAGATCTCTTTTGTTGCTTATGATGATTATTATGGCACACGGACCGATACAGCGGAATGCCAGTTTGGATTGTATAGAAATCCATAAGATTGCTTTGAAGATTGAAAAAGGGGACTCTTCAGTCCCCTTTTTTATTTTGCAGAGTGAACTCTGCTACTACATTTTACAAATTATTAAGCCTTGAATACCTTTTTTATCACAATTTCAAGTATATCAAGTCCGGTATGGAGTTCTTCTTCGTTTATCACCAGTGGTGGAATGATTCTTATTGCTGTTTCTCCTGCACCGAGGATCAATAAACCCTGTTTGAATGCTTCATAAACAACCCCGTCTCTTTTGTCTTTTATAGGTGTTTTGGTCTTTCTGTCCGCAACCAATTCAATTCCAATCATCAATCCTTTTCCCCGGACATCGCCAATAAATTCATAGCGGTCTTTTAATCCATTCAATCTCTTTATTGCAATCTCGCCGAGTTTTGCCGCATTGTCAACCAATCCGTTTTCTAACAATTCAATTGTCTTTAATGCCGAGGCGCAGGATACAGGATTGCCACCGAATGTTGAGGCATGGGCACCGGGTGGCCAATCCATCAGACCGCTATTGGCAACACAGACACCGAGCGGCAATCCAGATGCAATACCCTTGGCAATACAATACATATCTGCCTTCGTATTAAAGTGTTCTATTGCAAACATCTTGCCAGTTCTGCCCATACCTGCCTGGACTTCATCATCAACAAGAATTATATCATAATCACTACACAGTTTTCTGAGTGCAGGTAGGAAGCTATCCGGTGGAACGACATATCCGCCTTCGCCCTGTATTGGTTCAACGAAAATTGCCGCAACTTCTTCGGGTGGTGCTATTTTCTTAAAAACAACCTCTTCAATATATCTTACACACTCAAGATTGCATTTAGGATAAGAAAGATTGAAGGGACAACGATAACAATATGCGTAAGGAACATGGGTGACATCAGGAAGGAGCGGTCCGAAAAATCTTCTTTGACCTGCTTTTGAAGAAGTAAGTGATAAGGCACCATAGGTCCTGCCATGGAAAGCACCGGTGAATGCAATATATCTTGGCCTACGCGTATGATACCGTGCAAGTTTCATTGCACATTCCACTGCCTCAGCACCTGAGTTTCCAAAGAATACTCTTTTATTCTTTCCACCGGGTATAATCTCAGCAAGTTTTTCTGCAAGCTCAATCTGATACGGATAATAAAAATCAGTGCCGGACATATGGAGCAATTTTTCTGATTGCTCTTTGATTGCCTTTACAATCTCAGGATGGCAATGACCTGTAGCAAGGACTGCTATTCCTGAAGAAAAATCAAGGAATTCATTCCCATCAACATCCGTAACCCATACTCCACTACCTTTTTCAATCACCGCAGGATAGGCCCTTGTATAAGAAGGCGATATAAATTTTGAATCCCTTCTTAGAAACTCCCGTGCCTTTGGACCGGGTAATTCAGTAATTATTTTTGGTTTCTTCATAATTTTTTAGGTATTTAGGTTTTTTGGACTTTTAGGCATTTACTCATTCCAAGTATCTATCTGCGCCCTTTGTAAAGTTCCTGAGTAGTCAATATAAACGGTCTTTACCTCGGTAAATATTTCATAAGCGGTCCAACCGCCTTCACGATGTCCATTTCCTGTATTCTTCATACCACCAAATGGTAGATGGCATTCTGCCCCAATTGTTGGAGCATTGATATAAACAATTCCTGTTTCAGCAAGTTCTGCTGCCTTCTGGGCTTTATTCAGGTCGTTAGTATAAATACTTGAAGAGAGTCCATAGGTCGTGCCATTCAATATCTTTATCGCCTCTTCAAAATTCTTTGCTTTTATTACCGAAAGAACCGGTCCAAATATCTCTTCCTGGGCAATCCTCATTGTGGGCAGAACATCAATAAATACTGTTGGTCTATAGAACCATCCTTTTGCACATTCACCTTCAGTATATGGCTCTCCACCAGTCAACAATTTTGCACCTTCTTTTTTGCCAATATCAACATACATAGCAACGGTATCTCTCTGTCCTTTATTGACAAGGGGACCTACATCAACCGTTTCATCCAGACCATTGCCAAGTTTCAATTTTTCGACCCGCGCTTTTAGCATTTCGCAGAATTTGTTATAAATGGGTTCTTCAAGTATCAATCTTGATGTTGCGGTGCATCTCTGACCTGTTGTACCAAATGCGCCCCATAAAACTCCGTCCAAGGCGAGTTCTAAGTTTGCATCCGCAAGCACAACCTGCCCATTCTTGCCACCGAGTTCAAGTGAGCATCTCTTTAGTGTCTTCCCGCAAACTTCACCTATCCTTCTTCCAATATCGGATGAACCGGTGAATGATATTCCAACAATGTCCGGATGGCTTAACATTGCTTCACCGATTTCTCCACCACCGCCATAGATAATATTCAATACGCCTTCAGGTAATCCTGCTTCATAAAGTACCTGGACGAGTTCTCCTGCAGATGCAGGGGTATCGGTTGCAGGTTTAATGATTGCCGTATTGCCACTTAAAATACAGGGGAATATCTTCCATGAAGGAATGGCAACTGGAAAATTCCAGGGTGTGATAAGTCCCCACACACCGAGTGGATCACGTCGGGTAAAGGCAATTTTATTGGGCAATTCTGAAGGAACTGCATAACCAAAATATCTCCTGCCCTGTCCTGCAGCATATAAAGCAGTATCAATCCCTTCCTGGTAATCACCCCTTGTTTCTTTTATCACTTTACCCATTTCCCTGGTCATGAGCCTTGCTGCCTCTTCTTTCTTTGAAATCATAATCTCGGCGGCGCGGCGCATAATTTCTGCCTTCTTTGGTAATGGGATTGCGCGCCATTTTGGATATGCCTTTTTTGCTGCCTCTATTGCCATATTCAAATCTTCAGCATTTGATTTTGGAAAGATACCAATAACTTCATCCCAGTTTGCGGGATTTCTATTTTCAAATGTCTTACCTGATTTTGAATCAACAAATTTGCCATTTATAAAATTTTTATATTCCTTCATTTTATCACTCCTTTTTATGGATAATGATTATAACGAAAAATATCACAAAGTCAATATATATTGACTTTTAATATTTTTATCCTATAATCTTTGTGTATGAGGCTTGATCTTTTTTTAAAAAAGACCCTGATTATCAAACAGAGGTCTGCGGCGAAGGAAATATGTGATAAAGAATTGGTAAGGGTGAATGGGGTGATTGCAAAACCTTCAAAAGAGTTAGAGGTTGGAGATGTGATTGCAATAGAGACTATAAAGGGTATTAAAAAATATAGGGTTTTGAAGATTCCACAGGGAAATGTGAAGAAAAATGAGGTGGCTGAATATTATGAAGATTGCAGTGACGATAGGTGACCCTTCAGGGATTGGACCAGAACTTATTCTGAGAACTCTACCCCAGTTCTTAAAATATAAGCCATTGATATATGGTAACAAAAAGATTTTTAAAAAAACTGCTAAAGAACTAAACCTTGTAAAAAATTTTTATTTAATAGAAGATTTTATTACTGATACGTTGCCTGATGTAAACTTCCGATTTGGCAAACCTGATGAGAAAACGGGCAAAATTGCCATTGACTCAATGAAGTCTGCATTGAGTGATAATCCTGATATTCTTATCACGGCACCGATTGTTAAAAATGTAATAAAACGATTTTTAAAAAATTTTGTTGGTCACACAGAATTCCTCGCAGAATATTTTAAAATCAAAAACTTTGCCATGGTAGGAATATTAAAAGATAAACGAATTATGTTTCTGACGACCCATCTTCCTATTGCCGATGTTCCATTTAAGATAGAAAAATCAGAAATTCTTAATAAACTTCTGCTATTTGATTATGGGCTCAAAAGATATTTTCAAATAAAGGAGCCGCGCATAGGCGTATCCGCACTTAACCCTCATGGTTCTGAATTCGGTTATGGTGAAGAGAAGGTTATTGAACAGGGAATTAATCTTGCCGTGAATAAAGGAGTAAATGCATTTGGACCTTTTCCTGCGGACTCTTTATTCAATAAAAACTTTGATGGCTTTCTTGTAATGTATCATGACCAGGGTTTTGTTTATTTAAAATCAAGAAAGGGTGGCGTAAACTGGACACTCGGTCTTCCGCTCATAAGAATTTCGCCTTTATACGGCGCTGCCCTTGATATTGCCGGCAAAAATCTTGCTGACGCCTCAGGAATGGTAAATGCAATAAAGATTGGGATAAGAATGTTCAGGGAAGGAGGTAAGAATGATATCTTTAAAAAGAATTAGGGAATTGAATTATTTATTATGCATTTTATTTATTTTTATGTCTTGCGGGAAAAAGGGCGATGTGAAAAGCGCAGCGGAAGCGATAAAAAGAGGAAAATA
>JBDRVV010000044.1 GCA_039802005.1 candidate division WOR-3 bacterium | reverse complement strand
TACCGCGTCAGGCATGTTATGGACATTGCTTAAAAATGCCTCATTTAATTTTTTATAAATCCCGAATGTTTTCTTATCTTTAGATAGCGTTGAAAGGAATGTAAATAGAGTGTAAAAATCAAATTTTAGCCATTCAATATATTGCCGTGTAATCGCACTTTGTTCAACTATTGTAAATTCATTAAAATCGCTTGAGAATCTTTCAAGAATCTTGGCGCTCCCAAAATCATCAAGTATATCATCCCAGTAAGAAGTCCCCCTGAAGAATTTGAATTTTTCAATAAAATCATTTACTAAATTGCCCTGATAACTACCTTCAAATAGTGGAATGAAGATGGAACATTTTTTCAAGTGAAATTTCAAGTCATCTATTAAATGGGGTATCACCCGGCGAATATTCTGAATATGTTCATAATAATGGACGAGGAGATGTTCTTCAGCGCGACATAATCCAATATCAGTATACCCAAGCAACTGGGCAATTTTTCTGATGTTCTTAAGGACCGCATCATCAATAACAATTTCTTCATCCTGGGTTACAAACATCTGATATAGATAACGAAATATCTCAACAAAGGTCAGGGATTTTTCAAGTGCATTATACTCTTCAGTTCTTTCGGGGTCTGCCTTACAAAGTTCATCTAAAATATCCCAGGCATTGACCTTCCAGATATTGGAGACTGTCTTCTTGGCAGAGATGATGCTTTTTATCGGCCTTAACCCGTCTTCTTTGAAATTTATTCGGAATTTGCTAATTGGACGCGCCAGAAGTGCCCGCACTTCACCAAGGATACCCCGTAAATATCCTTCGTGATACTTTTTTTCACCATCGGGATTATAAAAATATCGTGAGATTACTTCAGTTTGAAATTGTTTAAACAGTTCATTATCCCCAATAATTACTGCCGCGCCAAGCATTTCATTTATAATAACAAAATCCCTCAATTCCTGGGATAGAACTTCTTTATACTCTTCTATAGACGCAGAATAATGTCTGCTACCAATATGTTCGGACAGATGGAAATGAAATGACACTGCAAATTTGAGCATCTCCTTACTTATCCTGACAATCGTTTGATTTAAAAAATCCCGATTCCCTGAACCATCATCAACAATCCCTACATCAATATCATCCTGGTCCGATTTTGTGCCGACCCCCATAATGATAAACCGCGGGAATTCATCTTCACTTTTAAATATCTGCAGTAGTCTGTCAATATATGCCGCGGTAAGATGACGAAATTGATTTCCAGCCCGACGCATAAACTGCTTATAAATTTGCATTTTATCAGCATCAGGTATGAACAATTCCATCTTTAATGTGTCAATCAATTGTCTATTCATCCATAATAAGTGGAGAGCAAAATAGGCGCCCACAAAATTCAATTTTTCCTCTGTTGTCTCGGCAACATCCGCAACAATCCTTAGCTCTTCTGGGAAATTACTTGATGGGTGAAGAAAATGGACCATCTCGCGTTTTTTGTGCATCTCAATCTTATCCAGAAGTGGCTCATAAAACTTTTTTATTGCCTGGAGTTGTTTGCGGTAATGATTGCCAAACTCTTCCGTCTTCTCACTTATTATAGTTAAAAAATCCTTCATTTATTTTGGAATATTGCCTTAACAAATTCAGGAATTTCAACATCCTGATATCCGACTTCAGGGGCGAGTCTCAAAATTGTGAGTAATTTATCTTTGAATTCTTTCTCTCTATTTAGCCTTTTAACTTTTTGCTGAACATATTCCCAGAAATTCTCATTCATTAATTCTTTTGAATAAATTATATAAATATGTCTCAAATCCACGCTCATATCTACTTTCAAATCAATATCCTTTTCCAGTCTGGGTGAAAGAACCTTCTCAACAAAAATATCATAGGCATGGGCGATATAAAGTTCTATCGGAAATTTGCCTTCCTTCAATTCGACCAATGTAGTATATGGCTTCATCTGTTTTATATTTTCTGTATAAAACTCAAAGATCCCTTCCCTCAAAATATAATCAACATTGAACCAGGTCTTTGTAAATGACCAGGCAGTATGGAAACTCGTGATCTTCTCACTGATCATCAATTCATCATCATAATTGACAATCTGGAGACCCGGCGATTTGGGCTTGTTGATAAATTCCTTCAACCGCCGGGCATCTTTAAATAACAGGTCGATGTCCCAAAATGCTGTGTATTTGAGATAACCCTGCATCAATAATGTCAATGCACCGATGAGAATAAAATTCAAGTCATTCTTGTCCTGTAATTTAGATATTTCAACAAGAACTTTAATAAAATTCAATCGTCTCTTTTCATCCACATAATTTAGCCATTCAGGCACTGCCATTTTTAGTGCTTATAGGAATTCGTTCGAGTGAAGCCTATTCTGATAAGAATCATTGGGTCGGACATTATAATCGTATTATTTACTTGACTCACCAGCAGGTTCTTTTTTCTTCATCAATCGGACGCTGTTTGAACCACATTTTGGACAGGTTCTCTCTTCCACCACTCCTTTTACATAATGCAATTTAAACTCTGCACCACACCTTAGACATTTAAAATCTGCCTCATCAGGCATAGAACCTCCAGTTTTTGTCATAATCTCATATAGTCTTATAGTGCGATGGTTTCTGACAATAGGACTATCCAACTAAAGGACTATAAGACTATGCGACCATAAGACTATCAGACTATTTTTGTTCACTCAAAACCTTAACCGTATACTCAATCTCTTCCTTCGTTACCTTCTGTCGGTGTCTTTCAATCTCAATCATTGTCTTTGCAAACCTCTGCCCTTCGGCAGCACTTATCCATTCCAGGAATAATCTGTCCGGTCTTATTCCCAGTTTCTCAAGTTTATCCCATAGTTTCTCAACCCTTTTCTGTGTCCAACGATTCGCATCAATATAATGGCAATCAACAAAATGGCAACCCGAAACAACGACAATCGGTGAACCCTTTTTGAAGGCATATAATACCCAGTCTTCATCAACCCTGCCACTGCACATCGTTCTTATCAAGCGTGCGCTCGGTGGATACTGCAACCTTGCTCCACCACAGGTATCCGCACCCGCATAAGAACACCAGTTGCAGGCAAAGACAATGATTTTATCCTGCGGGTCTTCTTCAAGATAGGCATCAATCATGGCATAGACCTGTTCATCAGTAAAATGTCGCATCTTTATCGCACCAAACCGGCATTCTGCACCACAGGTTCCGCAACCCTTGCACATCGCCTCAATCAATTCTATTGTTTTCTTTTTCGGTTCAACCTTTATCGCCTTATATGGACATACCTGGGCACAGATTGTGCAGAATCTACATATATCTGGATTTATTACTGAAGTAATTGCTTCAAGTTTTATCTTGCCGGCAGAAAGGATCGTCATTGCCCTTGATGCTGCGGCGCTCGCCTGGGTTACCGAATCCTTCACATCCTTAGGTGCCTCAACACAACCCGCGAAGAATACACCGCTCGTTGGTGCGTCAACCGGCTTTAATTTCGGATGTGCCTCCATAAAGAATCCATCTGGTGTCTTGGAAAGGGTCAACAATTTTTGAACCTCGGGCATATCCTGCCTCGGTATGACGCCGACCGATAAAACAATCATATCAAGTTCATGCTCGGTGATTCTATTCGTTGTAGTATCTTCCACCATTACCTTTAAATTTTTTGTTATTGGGTCTTCAATAATCTCACCCGGAATTCCCCTGATATATTGAACCCCGGCCTCTTTGCTCCTTTTAAATAAATCCTCAAATCCCTTACCAAATGCCCTGATATCAATATAAAATACCCTTGCCTCCACATCGGGATAATGGTCTTTCAAGAGTAGAGTGTCTTTAACGGTATTCATACAACAGATATTACTACAATATGGTTTACCCCGCTTTTCTGAACGGGAACCCACACACTGAATAAATCCCACGGTCTTTGGACGTTTTTTATCACTCGGCCTGATAAAATGACCATCAGATGGTCCACCTGCGGAGATAAGCCTTTCAAATTCCATGCTGGTAATGACATTCGGAAACTTTGTATAACCATACTCTTCAAGCTCGGTTGGGTCATAGACATCCATTCCGGTCGCCACGATCACAACACCGGTGTCAAATTCTACGATTTCATCTTGCATATCATAATTTATACATCTCTTATCACACTTCTCAGCACACTTGCCACAGGCAATAGGATTTGTGCCAAGACACGCCTTCATATCAATCAAATATGCTGAAGGAACTGCCTGGGCAAAGGGGATATATATCGCCTTCCTTAAAGATAAACCCAATTGATATTCATCAGGGACTGCTACTGGACAGACTTTGGCACATTCACCACAAGCAGTACATTGTGCTTCATCAACATAGCGCGCTTTTTTCCGCACGCGCACACGGAAGTTGCCGATATATCCAGATATTGACTCTACTTCACTATATGCCAGTAATTTGATGTTCGGATGTCGACCGACATCCATCATCTTTGGTCCAAGGATTCATATTGCACAGTCCATCGTTGGATAGGTCTTTGCCAGTTGTGCCATCAAACCGCCAAGCGAAGGTTCTTTTTCCACAAGGTATACCTTTACCCCAGCATCGGCTAAATCCAGTGCTGCCTGCATCCCGGCAACACCACCACCAATTACCAACGCCGCCCTTGTAACTGGAATTTCCCTCTCTTCCTGGGGTTCTAAATATCGTGCCCTTGCGACATATGCTTTTACAATATCAAATGCCTTACTTGTAGCCTTTTCTCTGTCTCCCATATGAACCCAGGAACAATGTTCCCTTATATTTGCCATATCAACAAGATAAGGATTGAGCCCGACCGAAGAGACACAATTACGGAATGTCATTTCGTGCATTCGCGGGGAACAGGCAGCGACGACAACCCGATTCAATCTTTGCTCGGTGATTGCCTTCTTTATCTCTGCCTGGCCAGGCTCAGAGCACATATACCGATTCTTTGTAGCATATACTATATCTTTCAAACCCTTTGTCTTCTCAACTACATTATCAACATCAACCGAACCAGCGATGTTCGTTCCACATTCACAGACAAAGACGCCGATTCTTAATTCATCCTGTGGCATCTAAATCACCCCCTTTCAATTGCTCTGCAAATTCGAAATCCGAATATTTAAATCTGAAAGTATGGCTAATGGTCATTGGGTTGGGGTTGAGAAGCTGGACAAGCATCCCAACCCTAACCTTCTGTCCATTTTTATCCATTCGCTTAGAATTTCGTGCTTCGAATTTAGAATTTGAAAATAAAGTATTCATTTTATCTTCTCTAAAACTTTATCTGCCTTTACGCGGTGGGTATGGAGTCCAACCTCTTCTGGCTTCAATCCCTGGGCAATGCCAAGTAATTGGAATAGATAGATAACCGGAATATTAAATTCTCTGCCCTTTTTACGGGCAATCATCAATTGTCCTAAATCAAAAGATGAAAAACAGGTAGGACAGATAAGACCCATACAATCAGCATTCTCAGCATCGATCGCCGAAAATATTGATTCGGTCATCTCAAGGGGCAGTTCATCATCCATACAGCCCTTGCCACAGCATAACATTCTTTCTTTATGTTCAACTGGGATTGCGCCCATTGCCCTCACAAAATCATCAAGGATTTGCGGATAGTCTGCATCATCAACATGCATAATCTGGCTTGGTTTTAAGAGGTGACAGCCATAATGAATTCCTACTCTTATACCTGTTAACGGTCTCTTTACCGACCTTGCTACCGCACCCATGCCAAGATCATCCCTTATCATTACTGTGACATGTTTAACCTTTACTATCCCTTTATATTCTTTGCTGATTTTTCTCAATCGTTGATTTACTATATTTCTTAATTCCTCATCTTCAGCGAGGATATATTGTGCCTCTTTGAGTGTGGATATACAACCCGAACACATTGTGATAACATCAAGCCCGGTCTCTTCAGCAACGGCAAGATTCCTTGCTGCAATCGTAAGCCATTTCATCTTATCCCTTGATTTGAAATAGATCGGATCAGGACAGCAGGTGAATCCTTCAATGTCAACGAGTTCAACACCCAAGTTGGGAAGGGTCTTTCTTATTGCCAACTCCATCTGTGGATATTTTAAGGGCATCATACAGCCCCAGAAAGGGACAACCTTCATATCTATCTTTTCCTTCTTTGGGAATTCTTTATATACCTTTCAACTTCCTCTATGAAATTGAGAAATGACTTATAGTTCTCTCTGACGAAAGAGAGTAATGATTCATCTGAGATTGTCCAATATCTATGAACAAGGGAATTTCTGAAGTCAAAAATAGGCTTCAATCTTTCCGCCAAGTCTTTGGGCAGAACTCCTGTTTCTCCTGCTTTAACAATTGTTTCAATATAACCAGATACACTCTTACCTTTGTCTTTAGCAAGAATATGCATCAGGGTGTTAGCCATTATTTCCGAAATTTCAATTAATAAATACTTCAGGCCTCTTAAAAGCCAAGGCTGAGAAAGAATCTCACTATCGGAATATTGGATAATGAGATTCTCAATCTCATTAACACATGATTTTATATCTTGAAGATAATTCTGAATGCGATCCTTATCAATTCTCATAATATGCTTGTCTCTTTAAGAATACCGATACATCCGCGATAGGCAATGGCATTTTTCTCTATAAGGTCGGTCCTCAAATCATAGTCTCGGTCAAAAATCAGGGTACCGGTTTTAAAGACTCTATTTAGGAAAGTAAAAGATACTAAATTTAGAACCACTATGTCAACATTATCCGGCTTTATATTAAACCCTTTTTTCACCAGCACTTTTGATATTTTGCATTTTAAATCCGATGTAGTCTTAAAAAGGTTTTTCTCAACCAATGGCACAATATAGATTCCAATGTCTATATCGTTATAATTTTCTCCTTCAGTAAAAGAACCAAAGAGATAGGCAAACTTTATGGATTTGTCTTCTGCCAAAATTTTTTTTATTTCTTTTACGACCCTCACCGTCATATTTATATTTTAGTCAAAAAAAAATAATTGTCAATGCAAATAGAGAACCCCTCAAACTGCATCAGACAATTTCTTTATCATTAAATGAGATAAGCAAATGAAAAAAATACTCACTGAATTTTGAAGTTATTTTTTTAGATAATCTCTTTTAATTCTTCTACTGGAATTTTTTTGAGCTCGGGCAGCCCGAGCTCCTGGCGGATACGATTTACCGCAGAAGTAATTACAACACTCACCCCAGTCTTACTGATATTTTCAGATAATTTTGTTAGATTTTCCGGAGCAGTTCCTTTTTCAACGCAGATATTCTTTAAGGCAATGATTACTTCAATTGGTCTTACATCCTGCGGACACCTTTCATAACAGGAATAGCAATTAGTGCAGAGCCAGATTACCGAATCCTTCCCGGTTAGGTCTTCTTCCATGCCCAGAAGTGCCTTAAGCAGAATCACCCTTGGGTTAAATTCTTTTGTAAATCTTGCTGCGGGACAGGAGGCAACACAGGCACTGCATTGATAACAGTAATTGTGGTGCTTGCCCCCCGGCACTTTATTTAATTTCTCACGAAAACGAAAGTTGACAATGATTTTTTCTTTTTCCATGAGTCTCCTTTTTATTTTTTGTAGCGTCCATCTTCAGATGGACGGGATTTTTCGCCCGAATGAATTCGGGCGCTACAATTCTTTTTATCGTAGCGTCCATCTTTAGATGGACGATTTTCTTCTTTCATAATCTCTCCAATCCTTTTTCGTCCAGTTGAAACTGGACGCTACAGATTTCATCGCCCGAATGAATTCGGGCGCTACAGGAGAAAGGGGGAAGTCGGGCGCTATCGTCCAGTTAAAACTGGACGCTACAGTTTGGAATTTCGAATTTAAACTCATAGGTTATTCTATTATTGCTTCTGCAATAAGGTTCACTAAATTCTTTATTTCAATCTTTATTTCTTCCTGTCGCTGGGCTTCCGGCATTTCCCTCATTGCACAATTGAAATGGATTTCACATTTGGGACAGGCAGTAATAAGTAAATCAGCACCATTCTCTTTCGCCTCTTTTAATCTTGTGATTTGTATTCTCTTTGAATAGTTAGAGCAATTCATCCAGGCACTCACCCCACAGCAGATTGCCCGATTCTTAGTATGCCTCATCTCCCTTAATACAATCTTCGGGATTGAATTAAGAACCTTTCTCGGTTCTTCATAGATTCCCAAATGCCTTCCCAGTCTACAGGGGTCCTGGAATGTGATTACCCTATCAAGTCCTTTAAATCTTATTTTATTTTCTCCAATTGCCCGGGCAATTATCTCTGAAATATGATACATTTCCATATTGAAATCAAAATACTTTGGATAATCAATTTTAAATGTTCTGTAGCATTCGGGGCAGGAGAAAATTATCTTTTTTACACCCGAGTTTTTAATTAAATTTATGTTTAACTGGGCAAGTTTTTTGAAATTCTCAAAATCACCCTGCCATAATAAATCATGGCCACAGCATCGTTCGTCTTTAAATAAGATTGGATTTATTCCAATGTGATTCAAAATCTTTATACTCGCATTTGCAGTGGTAGTAGGGATAACACCAATGTCACTGAATAATACATCAAAGAATGGAGCACAACCCACAAAAAATAATGTATCACCATTTTCGCTTATCTTCAAACTTTTATCCAGCCAGTCCATCCTTCTTGGATTTAACCCTGGTGATGACATTATCCTCATCAATGACTGTGCAGCACCACCGTGTGAACATAATGCCTCTTCACCAAGTTTATTCGCCTCAAGCCTTATTGCCTGGGTGAGTTCGATGTATTTTATTCCGGCTGGACAGGTCTCATCACATAACTGACAGGTAAGGCAACTCCAGATATTTTTATCCTTTAATAAATCACTATTTAAACCCCGCAATGCTCGATTGAGCAGAATCCTTGGTGAATAATTATGATTAAATCTTGAGACGGGACAGATTCCGGTGCACTTACCACACTCAAGGCATAAAAGGGCACGGGAATGTTTTATTACTTCAGCAATATTCATAATGAAATCAACCACTGAATAATGGGGATGAAAAATATCTTTCTCTTCCCAATTTTTTCCTCGCCTGAATAATCATAGGTAATTATTATACCGCGGGGCAGATTAAACTTCTCCATCGCACTGATAAGACCCTGTATTTCTCGCTCTCTTGTCTCCCTTTTTTCTATATCGTATGAAACCTGAATAAGGGATTTAATTCTATTTCCTTCTTTTATTAAAAAGTCTACTTCTTTGCTATTATCTCGCCAATAATAAATCTCCATTAATGGATTTACAATTTGCCTTTGCTTCAAGGTTAGATAAACAATGTTTTCCAATCGCCATCCAATATCTGCCGTCGCATAAAAACCAGTTGCTGTTAAAAATCCAGTATCAATACAATATAACTTTTTGGGATTCACGCTCTGAACTTTCAACGATGGCGAAAATTTGTTTACGAAAAAGAATAAATTTATAGATTCAAGGTAATGGATGTAATTTATAAGAGTCCTCTTGGTTATTGGGGTTGTCTGTTTTATAAATTTGTAAAAACTGTTAATAGAGAAATATCGGGAAACATTAGAAATGAGAAATTTTATCAGTCCTTTGAGAGTACTCATACTCCGAATTTTGTATTTTTCAATCAAATCTTTGATAATAATCGTGCTAAGATATTCATTCAAAATTCTTAATCTTATATTATGCTCTTTATTTAGAACAATCTCGGGATAACCACCAAATTTCAAATATTCTTCAAACAATTTCTTAACCAGAAATCTCCGGCTCGAATACAGCGTGCGAATATCGCAGACAATTCCATTTGCTGAAAGTATTTCATTAAAAGAAAACGGAAATAGTTCATAAGTAATTGAACGGCCCCGCAAAGAACTGGCAATCTCTTTGCTTGTTACTTTAGAACTTGAACCAGTAATTACAATCTTCGCTCTTTGAGTATCATACAATCGGCGAACAAATTTCTCCCACATAGTGATTTCCTGGATTTCATCAAAGAAAAAGTATGTAATGGTGTTTCTGGTTTCAGGGTATAATTCATAAAATGCTTCAAGAAGAATATCAAAATCATGAGGTGAGAAAGGCAAAAGCCGCTCATCTTCAAAATTTATATAGAGTATGCGCTCCCTCTTAATACCCTCTGCTAATAGTTTTTTGATAATTGAAAAAATGTAAAATGTCTTACCGACCCGCCTTGAACCACCAATGGTGATAATCTTATTCACATCAAGATTAATCTTAATTATCTGTCTTTCTACTATCTTCGGTAATTGATATTCTGAAAATTCTTCAATAATTTTTTTAATTATCTCTTTTTTCATACTTGTATCCTGTAGGATACCAGATTTGTGCTATTTTGGTATCTCATATGAGACAGGTTATCATATTCAGAAATCAGACCCTGTCAAGTGCAGAATCCTTTGTCACTTGACTGGGACCCAATTTTCTTATTGTCTCGGTAAACTCTGTTGCCACCTTGGCGAACTTTGTCGCCTCGGCTGAAGAAATCCAGTCAAGTTTTAGCCTTTCGGGTTCAATACCAAGCATTGCCACAAGTTTTTCTGTTATTTTATGCACATCCGCAGCCTTGCGTGCCCCAAACATATAATGACAATCCTCAAAATGGCAGGTTGCTACGAGCACGCCATCAGCACCGAGTTCAAATGCCTTTAACACCATCCCAGGTGTAACCCTGCCTCCACACATCACCCGCACAATCCTGATATTGGGTGGATACTGCAATCTTGCCACACCTGCGCCATCTGCAGCAGGGTATGAACACCAGTTACAGCAGAAGGCAACAATCTTTGGTTCAAAATTCATTTAAATAATGCTTCCAGTTGTGCATTTATCTGGTCAGACTTAAAATGCCTCAAATCGATTGCACCGGTTGGACAGGCAGGGACACAGGTTCCGCAACCTTTACACATTGCTTCGTTTACCTTCGCAACAAATATTCCCGGCTCCTTTTCAATAAGTGATATTGCATGGAATTCACAGACCTCAGTGCACCGTCCACAGCCCCGGCAATATAATTCATTGACTTCAGACGTAATTGGAGGCAAGATAATGATGTCCCTTGAAAGTAGTGCCGATACCTTGGCAGCAACTGCGGATGCCTGGGATATTGAATCGCCGATATCCATTGGAAACATACAACAACCGGCAAGGAATACACCTTCAACCGTGGTCTCAACCGGACCGAACTTTGAATGCCTTTCTAAGAAGAATAGATCCGAGCCCCTTGGGACCTTCAACAAATCAGAGAGTTTCATCGTCTCATTTCCATTTGGCACCATTCCCACAGATAAGAATACCGCATCAACCGGGACAACGATTGTCTTACCAATGAGATCATAATACATCTCAATGCGTTCTGCCTTTGTATTACCAATGACTTCAGGAATTTCTCCCTTTGCCAATTCCGAATAAGGAATAAATAACACACCCATCTCACGCGCTTTTCTATACATCAGTTCTGCCCCTTTGGTATATACCCTTATCCCGCGGTGGAATATCGTAACATCAATTCCCTTCTCCCTTAAGGCAATTGCCTGTTTTATTGCAGCCTGACAGCAGTATCTTGAGCACCAGGTGTTCCCGAATTCTGCCCTTGAACCTACACACTGGATAAATGCCACACTCTTTAAATCGCTTATTTTTTCTGAATTGCTGGCGATCATCTCTTCAAGTTCCATACTTGTAAAGACATTTGGATACTGCCCATAGCCAAATTTATCAAGGGGTTTGTATAAATCAGCACCGATTGTCAGAACAATTGCCCCGACATTTAATTTAATTGTATTGTCTTTAGATGAATCAATCTCACTACCTTTGCTTGCAGAGTAAACTCTGCCACTACAAATTAGTTCTATTTCAAAATTACCTACAAATCCCTTTATATCCTTTATCTCTGCATTCGTAAATACTGTAACATCTTTATTCTCCAATTCACCGAGTAGCTCTTTTATCAAATCCTTACCCGATTTTCCGGTTGGATAAACACTTGCCAGTTTCCTGACTCTGCCACCGAGTTCTTCTTCTTTTTCTACCAGATAGACCTTTAAACCACGATTGGCAAGGTCAATCGCACACTGGATGCCAGTAACACCACCACCAATTACAAGGACATCCCTGCCCACATTCAGGGTCTTCGGATATAATGATTCAAGTTTCTTTACCCTTTCTACATACATCTTGATGATCTCTTTTGCCTTCTCGGTTGCCTTTTCTGGCTCCTGTTGGTGGACCCAGGAACATTGATTCCGGATATTTGCCATATCAAATAAATATGGATTAAAGCCAATCTTAGATAATGTCTCCTGAAAAATTCCTTCGTGGGTCTTGGGCGTGCAAGCAGCGACAACGATTCTATTTAAATTATACTGCAGTATCGCCTCCTGAATCTTTTTCTGCACACTCTCAGCACAGGCAAATAGATAATCTTCAACAAATACCACATCCTTCAAAGTCTTTGTATATTCGCAAATTTGTTTTATGTCAATAACTGCGGCAATATTCGTTCCACAATGGCAGACAAATACCCCCACCCTTGGCGGACCACTCAGATCAAGGGGCTTAATCTCTTCTGTTTTCTCTTCAACAACCTCTTGTTTTACCACCATCCCAGCCTTGACTGCGGCGCCGCTTGCCTCGGCAATGGCATCGGTAATATCCTTTGGACCAGTAGCACAGCCACATAGATAAATACCCGGCTTTGGTGATTCAAGGGGATGGGAACAAGGGTCAATCTCTTTAAAGAATCCGTCGTGGGCAAGTTCAATACCCAAAATCTGGGCAAGTCTTTTTGTCCCTGGACTCGGCACCATTGCGGAAGAAAGAACCGCAAGGTCAACGACCATGTGTTTTATCTCGCCACTCAACTGGTCTTCATAAGATAATATTATCTCACCGGTCTTTTTATCCTCGGTTATCTTTGATGGTTTACCTTTGATATATTTTACACCCGCATCAAGGCTTCGCCGATAAAATTCTTCAAATCCCTTACCAAATGCCCTTATATCAATATAAAAGACCATTATCTCCGCATCCGGATAGTGTTCACGAACAACGAGTGTATCTTTTATTGTATTCATACAGCAGATTCTTGAACAATAATCAATATCTGCCTTCATATTCCTTGAACCGACGCATTGAATAAAGGCAATCCGCTTTGGTGGTCGGACATTGGCAAATGTCAAAAGTTCTCCCCTTGTAGGGCTTGCGGCATCAAGGAGTCTTTCAAGTTCAAAACTCGTTACCACATTCTCAAACCTTGTATATCCATACTCACTCGCCTCCCTTGGGTCATAGTATTCAACACCGGTCGCAACTACGATCGCACCGACATTCAACTCAATCTCTTCTTCGGGTTCATCAAAGTTTATTGCCTTTGCCTTGCAGGTCTGGATACATTTTCCACAAACGATTAACTCCCAGGGGGCAACTTCTTTCTCTCTTTTTTCTTTTAGTCGTTTCATTATCTTCCTGGCTCGCTCCGGAACATTATCAAGGCATTCCTCCCTTACTCTGACATACGCGGAAGGGACTGCTTGATTATAAGGTGTATATATCGCCTTTCTTGATTTCAATCCTAAATCAAACTCATTGGGGACAACAATCGGGCAGACCTTTGCACAATCGCCACAGGCAGTACACTTACTGATGTCCACAAATCTGGGGTGTTTTATGATTTTGACCGTAAAATTCCCTGCCTCACCCTTTACTTCTGTAACTTCCGATAGCGTATAAAGTGTGATGTTAGGATGCCGACCGACATCCATCATCTTGGGACCGAGTATTCAAGCCGTGCAGTCCATTGAGGTGAATATCTTGTGGATCTGTGCCATCCTGCCGCCAATATTTGGACCGCTCTCCACAAGATAGACCTTGTGTCTGGCATTCGCCAGGTCTAATGCGGCTTGAATGCCTGCAATCCCACCACCGATGACCAAAACTCCTTTTTGCATAATGCTCCTTTTTTATCTTAAAAATTTCAATCATTTGCAGAGCACTACCTTCTCAATTTGCTGGTATGCTCCTGCCTTAATTTGCACGAAGTAAACGCCGGGAGAAAGATTACGACCTAAATTATCTTCGCCATCCCACACAACCGTTGACCGTTCACCATTTACCGTTAACCGAGAAAAATCTTTTACCATTCTACCGGTTACATCATATATCGCAAGGCTGAAGCCTTGCCCTACATTCCCGTTTGGATTTTGGGATTTGGAATTTGTTTGGGATTTGGTGTTTGGAATTTGAAACTTAATCACACAGTGATTCTGAAATGGATTGGGATAGACCTCAAGCGAAAGATTCCCTGAATCAAAAGGCATCGTCTCCTTATCCTGCGGACCACCTGGAACCAATGGTAAAACACTTTGATAAGTGCAAACACGATATAACGGCAAATACGGATGCCGGCTAAGCCAACGCTCGTTACCCTCAGCATAGGTAATCAACATACGCCCCTCAATCAAACCATCAGGGACATAGACTAAATCAGGATTCATTGGCCATACCGCACTGCTACTTATTATCGTGGGCAATCTTTTCTGCATAAGCCTTCTGCGGAAATCGGGCAAGATTCGGTCTTTCTTTTAAATGCACACTTATCCAGGTCTTATTCCCGGGCGATAAGGTATCAAGCACCGCCTGAAGCGGTGGGGTGATATACCCGGCA
>JBDRVV010000043.1 GCA_039802005.1 candidate division WOR-3 bacterium | reverse complement strand
GTGGCAAGGGTAATACCAAGGGTTGAGAGCATTCCTACAGCGGCAAGGGAGACACCGAATAACCCCAAATTCGGGCTGTGCATCCCCCCGCTTAAATAATATGCACATAAGACCGCTACTACAACCGCAATCACTGCGGGTGCAGTGGAGAGCATTCCTACGCTAATGCCATTGAGAATCACGGTTGCCGGACCGGTCTTTGAACTATCTGATATACTCCGAGTCGGTGAATAATTATCCGAAGTAAAAAATTCAGTATTAAATCCAATAAATACACCCGCGGCAAGTCCGGCAAGGATCGCCCAGTATAATCCGAAATGATCAGGAAGGAGATATTTTATCACAATCGCGGAAATTATTGCAATCAAAATACTTGAACTCCATATTCCGCGACGCAAGGCAGTCAATAATGCGGCCTGGGTTGCATCTTCTTTTGTACTCACCAGAAATGTGCCAATGATTGAGCAGAGCACACCAACCGTTGCCATCACCTGCGGGACAACCACACCTTGAATGCCGAGACCTGCAGCGACCGCCAGTGCCATTGTGGCAATGATTGAACCTACATAGGATTCATAAAGGTCGGCGCCCATGCCTGCCACATCACCAACATTATCACCCACATTGTCCGCAATGACTGCAGGATTGCGCGGGTCATCTTCAGGAATTCCTGCCTCAACCTTACCTACCAAATCCGCACCAACATCAGCCGCCTTGGTGAATATGCCACCACCAACACGGGCAAATAATGCCTGGAAAGATGCACCCATTCCAAAGCATATCATTGTTGATGTAATGTTTTGTATCTTCTGCGCCTCGGGTAGATTTCTATAGATCCAGTTCAATAATACAAACCAGATGCTCAGATCTAATAGGCTCAAGCCCACGACGACAAACCCCATTACACCACCAGCGGCAAATGCCACCCTTAGACCACTGTTCAAACTCTGTCTTGCTGCATTGGCAGTGCGCGCTGAAGAATTCGTCGCCTGTGTAAGTCCAATGAATCCAGATAATCCTGAAAAGAAACCACCGGTTATAAATGCAAATGGAACATAAATTGGAAGCATACGATTCAATGCTATGATCAATAAGATTACAAAGACTACAGCAAAAAAGATTGTAACAACGCCATATTGTCTTTTTATATATGCCCTTGCCCCTTCCCTTACTGCCCGGGCAATCTCACGCATCAGTTCAGTCCCTTCATCAAATTTTCTTACACTCAAAGAAAGATACCATGCAAATAAAAGCGCCAGCACTGAACCAACAGGCGTAAGCCAGAATAATGGATGCATCTGACCTCCTTTTAATAAAAAATTTTTATATTATAAGGCTAAATTTAGAAAAATCAAGTGGGAAACAGGATTATGATATTAAGAACTAATAGAGGGTGAGTCTTTCTTTTAAATATTCAGGCGCAAGTTTTCCGTCGGCGACGAGTTTTCTTTTTGATTGCTCCATATCCTGCATACCAAATTGTTTGCCTGTCTGAATTACTGATTCGATTTGATAGACCTTTTGTTCGCGAATCAAATTGCGCACCGCCTGGGTGGCAATCAAAATCTCAAAGGCGGCAACCCTGCCAGGCTGGTCTCTTCTTGGATAAAGCCTCTGGGCAATCACGCCCTGTAATGATTCGGATAATTGAACTCTTATGCGGTCCTGCTGGTCCGCGGGAAAGACATCAATTACCCTTGTCACAGTCTTTGATGCACTTGAGGTATGTAATGTCCCAAATACCAGATGGCCAGTCTCGGCTGCGGTAAGGGCAAGGCTTATTGTTTCTAAATCACGCATTTCACCGACCAGGATATAATCAGGGTCTTCTCTTAATGCACTTCTCAGGGCATTGCTGAATGAATGGGTATCAGAACCCACTTCTCTCTGATTTACAATACAATTTTTAGATTTATGGATAAACTCAATGGGGTCTTCAATCGTTATTATATGACCGTCTTTATTGGTATTGATATAGTCTATCATTGCCGCCAGGGTCGTTGATTTACCGCTTCCGGTGGGCCCGGTGACGAGTATCAAACCATAGTCAAGATCTATCAATTCTTGTAAGACTTTGGGAAGTCCAAGTTCTTCCATTGTTGGGATTTGTTGTGGTATAACCCTGAATACCGCACCTAAGCCCTGCCGCTGATGGAAGATGTTTACCCGGAAACGACCGATATCCGGGATATGGAGTGAAAAATCAATCTCTCTTTCTTTTTCCAAAATTGCCTTCTGCTCTTCGTTTAATATATCATAGACCAGTTTGCGAATCAACTCCGGATTTGCATCATTGTCACTCAATTTTTTCATTGAACCATGGATTCTGGTCATAATTGGTGAGCCTGCACTGAGATGCAAGTCGCTTGCCTTTGATTCAACTGTATGCTTGAGTAATTTTTTGATCTCGGTCATAATTCTTCTTTCTTTTCGGAACTTATATATTTTATTGTAATGTTTCCAACTATTTTATAGTTTTTTATTTTGCCGCTTTCATCAATAAATTCAATAATAGCCCCATCTTTTGAGATATTTATATTAATGTCGCCGATAAAATTTTCTTCACCTATTATTTTCTCGGATTGCTCGGCAAGGAAGAATTTATCTAAAAGTTGTATAATTTTTTCAGGCTCAGAAGCGGATAAAACGACCTCTTTCTTTGTAAATTCTTTTATTTTTTCAATACCTTCTTTTTCGGTAGGATTCCCGATTGCGATATACAGTTTGCCCTCTATTTCATACAATGGAATGGCACAGTATTTATATAGCAATTTTTCAGGAAAAGAAAGAATAAGTTTGCTGTCAAGCATTTCCGGTTTTAACTCAATAAACGGAATGGATGCCTGCTCACTTAAAAGCCAGATAAGGTCACGTGGGTTTAAATATCCTAATTCAATCAATATTTCACCTATTTTCTTTTTGCTTTTTTCTTGTATTTTTAATGCCTCATTTAGCTGTTCTTCATTGATAATGCCACTTCTTATTAATAATTCGCCGATGCGCATTATATCTTTATACCCCTATCAATTCAAAAACCTTTGCTTTTAGCTCTTTAATTTCAATTGGTTTTGTTATAAATGCGGCCACTCCAGAAGTTTTAACGACAATATCATCTTCAAGTAGTTTATAGGCTGAACATATCACTATTGGTATATCTTTATTTCTTTCCCTTATTCGTTCAATTACCTCAAACCCGTGTGTTCCAGGCATTTTGATATCGGTAATGAGCAGGTCAAACTTTTCTTTGGTTATGTGTTTTATCGCCTCTTTTCCGTTATCGCATAATACAACTTCATAATCATCGTTTAATACCTCTTTTAATAAAACTCTTATTGGCTCTTCATCATCCAAAACAAGTATTTTTTTCTTCATCTAAACCTCCTTCCAGACAGGAAGATAGATTGATATCTTTGTCCCCTGTCCGAGTTTACTCTGTATTTCAATCTTACCTTTATGGTCATCAACAATTTTTTTTACAATCGCCAGTCCCAACCCAGTGCCTCTGGGTTTGGTTGTAAAAAATGGTGTGAAGATATTTTTTAAATCTTTTTCATCAATGCCTTTGCCATTATCAATGACATGGGTAATTAAATAATCGTTCTGTTTTTCAAATTTAATCCTTATCAAACCACTTTCCTCCATTGCCTCTACGCTGTTTGTTATAAGATTAACAAAAAGACGACGAAGTGATTCTTCTTCACCCTGAACAATTGATTCACCATTTTCTTCAAATATTGCTTTTACATTTATGGTTTTTATTATCTCGTTCATTAAGTCTTTTAAATCTACCTTTTTAAATTCCATTTTTCTGGAACGGGCAAAAGTGAGAATATCATCAATGATATGATTTATCCGTTGGGTGCCTTTGCGAATCTCTTCAATATACATTTTAATCTTATCTTTATCGCTGGCATTCATCAACAATTGGGCGAAGCCATCAATGGAGGTCAAGGGATTGCGAATCTCATGGGCTACCCAGCTTGCCATCTTACCGAGATAAGAAAGTCTTTCGTTTTGTTTTACCTTTTCTTCAAGTTTTCTAATTTCAGATAAGTCCTTGAATATGAGCACGCAACCTGATATTTCTTTGTTCTGTGTTTCAAGTAATGAAATATTAAAACCGATAGGGATAATATCACCATTTTTATTTAAAATTTCTACCTCATCACGAATTATTGGTTTTCCTGTTTTTATTGCCTGTTCAATTTTTTGCCATAAATTTTCTGTGCCACTGATACTTTTTATATTAAACTCAAGCAGTTCTTCTTTTTTGTAACCAAATACCCTTTCCGCCTCAGGATTTAATGTGGTAATCACACCATCCTTTTTTACCACCATTATTCCGCTTGCCACACTATTTATAATCCTTTCGTTATATAGTCTTAATTCAACCTCACGCGCGGTTATCCGTTCCACTTCCTTTTTTAATTCAATATTGAATTTTTCAAGTTCTTCTTTTTTTCTCAATTCCCTTCGGGTAGATTCTGCCCAGTAACTACTCACCAGTGATATTACAAATAAAAATGGTATTCTAATTAAAAATCTTGAGTCCAGAAAAGAAATATCAGGGTATTCGCGATGAATAAGCCAGGCGTAGATAACACTGGCAACGATTGAAATAAAAATACTACCGTTCACACTCTGACTCACTGAGGATATAAATATTGCAAGAAAATAAATTAGATAAAAATCGGTCTGAACTCCTTCGGTCAAATATATCGCAAGTGAGATTATGATGATGTCAAATAAAAATGATAAAAATGAAAACCAGGGTCTACCTATAATTTTCTCAGGCAGTCGGCTAAAAATAAGACTGATTATAAAATAAATTAGGGCTACTGTATACCCGGGTTCTCCAAAATGGAGTCCTTTCTTTGAATAAGTCATCACCAGTATCGTCGTTAGTATCAAAATGAATCTAAGGAAGGCGAGTTTATTTTTTTCCATATAATCCCTCAACATAGTATAATCAATCTCCCCTTTTTGTCAATGATATCTGCATTTCGTTATTATTGTGTTCAATCAGAGGGAAAACTCTGCGGGCCAAAATAGGTTGAAAAGGTCTCATTATCACTCCTGATATTTTTATAAAGCAAAATCCGTGCCTGAATAATAGAAGGAATTTCATAGGTTTTTTGCAATCTCATGTTTCAATATTGAACAGATGTGCAGGATAGGAACAGAATATTATCATAAATTATTTTATATTTCTTGACTTATAGTAATAATTCCGTATAATCCCATATGAATATTCTAAATATTTATTCAAGATATGAAAAAATAATCCCGGATTTTAAGGAATTTACCGATTTTTTGAACAAACCCCAGAGAATATCGGTCAGATTGAATACTTTGAAGGCTAAGAAAGAAGTCATTCTTAGTTTATTAAAAGATTTTAACCTTAAACCATTAAATTTTTTAAATGATGCCTATGTGATAGAAACTGGCCATGGTATTGGGAATCACTTCACCCATCAGCTGGGTTTCATATATGTCCAGGAAATTGCTTCTATGATTCCGGTAGTTGTCCTTGAACCGAAACCAGATGATGTAGTCCTTGACCTTTGTGCCTCACCCGGTTCAAAAACGACACAGATTGCACAATTAATGGGTAATAAAGGTTTAATCGTTGCCAATGAGATTGATTATAAAAGGGTTTCAAGTCTAATACATAATGTAAAAAAATGTGGTCTATTGAATGAAGTTTTGATTTCAATCCCCGGAGAGAAGGTTGGAGATGTCCTGCCCAATTATTTTGATAAGATACTCATTGATGCCCCCTGTTCTGCAGAGGGAACGATAAGAAAGTCAAAAAAGGTTTTATATCACTGGGGTATTAAAAATATCCAGAAAATGGCACGAATTCAGAAAGGATTGATTGTTTCTGCATTCAGGGCATTAAAACCGGGTGGAACTATGGTCTATTCTACCTGCACGATTGCACCCGAAGAAAACGAAGGGGTGATTGATTATCTTTTAAAAAAATTCCCGGAGGCTGAAATACTGTCCATAAACATCCCACATTTCAAATTTCGTGAAGGTGTATTATCCTGGGAAAAAGAGCATTTTGATATAAGGGTTAAGAACTGCGTTAGAATTTTACCCCAGGACAATGATACTGCACCATTCTTTATTGCCCGAATAACCAAACGGGGTGTACCACAATTAAGACCCGGCTATCATGGAAAGATTGAATATCAAAATAAAGTTATTGAATTATTTTCAAGGCAATATGATATAACGAATATTAGGTTCAATGACTATGCTGTTTTTCAGAGACAGGATAAATATTTTATTTCAACCCCCGAAGCCTATGCCTTCATTGAGATATCAGGGATAAGGAAAGGACTTGAAGTTGGTAGGATTTATGGCACAAGTCTCAAACCAGACAATGATTTTGTTCAGATATTCGGACCTGGTGCAAAGAAGAATGCTGTTGAAGTCAAAGAATGGGAACTGAAAAAAATATTGCGGGGTGAGAGTATAAAAAGGCCGAACAGTTTTGATGAGTTTGTGATAATCACATATAAGAATATACCGCTGAGTGTCGGACATGCAAATAAAGATGAAATAAAATCCACTGTGAAGCCATCAAGAAGAATAAAAGAATAACACTTGAATGAAGATGATATTCTATGTATAATAATGCTATGCAAGACCTTAAGTTAATCAGAAATATAGGACTTGCTGCCCATATTGATGCAGGCAAAACTACGACAACAGAAAGAATATTATTTTATACAGGAAAGATAAGAAAGATTGGTGAGGTTGATGAAGGGTCAGCAACAATGGACTGGATGCCCCAGGAGAGAGAAAGGGGGATTACAATAACTGCAGCCGCAACAACAGTTTACTGGAAGAACCACAGGATAAATATCATTGATACACCGGGTCATGTTGATTTCACAATAGAAGTTGAAAGGTCAATGAAAGTCCTTGATGGTCTGATTGCGATATTTTGTGCAGTCGGTGGAGTCCAGCCCCAGAGTGAGACTGTCTGGCGCCAAGCAGACCGATATCGGGTGCCGAGAATTGCCTTTGTCAATAAAATGGACCGGCTTGGTGCAGATTTTTATCGGGTAATTAAACAAATGAAAGATAAACTTTCCCTTAAACCCGTTATTCTCCAGATTCCAATAGGTGCTGAAGATAGATTTAAAGGTGTGATTGATATAATTGAACAGAAGGCAATCTATTGGGACGATGAGGAAGGCATACATTATCACAGTGAATCAGTTCCACAGGAATATCAGGAGGAGATAAAACAATTACGCACCGAATTGCTGGAAATACTCGCAGAATATGATGAAGACCTATTTGAAAGTTACTTCTCCGATATTCCAATAAGTATAGAAAAAATAAAGGAAGTTTTAAGAAAGGGAATATTGAATCTACATTTCTTTCCAGTTTTATGCGGTAGTGCCCTGCGTAATCGTGGCGTACAACCCCTGATAGATGCAGTCCTTGATTATCTTCCTTCGCCCGTTGATTTACCACCAGTAAAAGGTGAAAATCCAGAGACCGGGAAATGGGAGACCAGGGAGCCATCAATTGATGCACCATTTTCGGCACTTCTCTTTAAGACCCAGACCGACCCGCATCTCGGACTGCTATATTACATTCGTGTATATTCAGGGACAATAAATACGGGTGACAAAGTCAAAGTATTTCCACCGGATCGGGTTGATAGAATTGGTAGAATGTATCTAATGCATGCAAATAAAAGAGATGAAGTTCAGCAATTGGGTGTAGGGGAGATCGGCGTTATCACCGGCATTCGTGAATCAAAAACTGGTTATACATTGTGTGATCCAAAACATCCTATTACCTTCGAACCAATACAGTTTCCTGAACCTGTGATATTTGTTTCCCTGGAGCCGAAAACAAAAATGGATGATGAAAAACTTGATAATGCCCTTAAGTATCTGCAGGTGGAAGACCCTACATTCAGGGTAAAGATTGATGAGGAGACAGGACAGCGCATAATATCAGGAATGGGAGAACTCCATCTTGATATAATTACTGATAGGTTAAAAAGGGAGTATGGGGTTGATTGCTATGTGAGCAAACCGCAGGTCTCTTACCGTGAGACAATAACCCAACCTGCAATCGCTGAAGGAAGATTTATAAAACAGACCGGCGGTAAGGGTCAATATGGTGTAGTAAAACTCCAGTTAAGTCCATTGAATAAAGAGGGGATTGTTATTAATAATAAGATCAAAGAAGGCACCATTCCAAAACAATTCATTCCTGCTATTGAAAAGGGCATAAAAGAACAATGTGAGACGGGGATTTATATGGGCTATCCGATTGTAAATATTGAGGTGAATATCATTGATGGCTCATACCATCCAGTTGATTCATCTGAACTTTCATTCCAGGTTGCTGCGCAACTTGCAATGCGTGAGGCATTTATGAATGGAAAACCTATTTTACTTGAACCGGTAATGTCCCTGGAAATAGTAGTTCCTGAAGATTATCTTGGTGATGTGCTTAATGACCTTAATTCTCGTAAGGCTCAGATATTAAATATTGAGACAAACAAAAAAGAAAAAATCATCACCGCCACACTTACCCTCGCAAAATCATTTGGTTATGCAACCGATTTAAGGTCCGTAACCCAGGGTAGAGGAATTTATACAATGCAATTCTCTCATTATGCACCAAAAGAGGATTGATGGAATCAGACATTGAGATTGCACGTAAGACAAAACTATTGCATATTTCAGAGATAACGAAGAAATTGAATATCCCGGATGAACTTGTTTTGCCTTTTGGACATTATAAAGCGAAGATTTCCTTAAAATTTTTTGAGCAGATAAAAGACAACCCTGATGGCAAATTAATTTTGGTAAGTGCAATTACACCTACAGCTTACGGCGAAGGTAAGACAACCGCAGCAATCGGATTGAGTATGGCAATCAATCGTTTGGGTAAAAGTTCAATCGTCACCCTGCGTGAACCTTCTTTAGGACCGGTTTTTGGAATAAAAGGTGGTGCAGCAGGCGGCGGTTATGCCCAGGTCTTACCAATGGAAGATATAAATCTCCATTTTACCGGTGATATCCATTCGGTATCTTCTGCTCACAATCTTCTCTCTGCTGTGCTGGATAATCATATACATTTTGGAAATCAACTCCAGATAGATGAGCGAGAAATTCTTTTTCCAAGAACAATGGATATGAATGACCGTGCTTTAAGAAATATAGTTGTAGGACTGGGTGGAAAGGCAAACGGACCGGCAAGGGAAGATGGATTTATAATAACCGCGGCAAGTGAAGTGATGGCGATACTTGGATTATCAACTTCAATCAAGGAATTAAAAGAGAGACTATGCAAAATACTTGTGGCATTTGATATGGCTGGAAATCCTGTTTTTGCTGAGCAACTTGGCGTCTGCGGCGCAATGACAGTTTTATTAAAGGATGCGATAAAACCGAATCTGGTTCAAACTATTGAACACACACCTGCCTTTATCCACATTGGGCCTTTCGCCAATATCGCCTATGGGACCTGCAGTTTAATTTCAATGAAAATCGCGCTTAAACTCTGTGACTATGTTGTTACCGAGGCTGGTTTTGGTACGGACCTTGGCGCAGAAAAGTTTTTTAATATTGTATGCAGGGTCGGTGGTCTTAGGGTTAACGCTGGAGTCGTAGTAGCGACAATCAGGGCTTTAAAATTGCATGGTGGCGCAGATGAAAAAAATCTAAAAACAGGAACGATTGAGCATCTAAAAAAAGGATTACCAAATTTGAAGAAACATATTGAAAATATAAGAAAATTTAATATACCTGTAGTTGTTGGTTTAAATATTTTTGCTGATGATACACCAGAAGAAATTGAAATTGTAAAATCTTTTTGTTACGAAAACAGCACACCCTGTGTTGAAATAGAAGTATTTACTAAAGGAAGCGAAGGCGCCGTAGAACTTGCAATGGAAGTAATGAAGGCGTCCGAAAATTTTCAAGCCGCTCAAACTTATTTGTATGATTTAGAAGATCCTATAGAAAGGAAAATAGAAAAGGTTGCTTTTCAAATTTATGGTGCAGAAAAAGTAATATATACTCCGAAGGCAGAAAAGGATATAAAGCGGCTGGAGAAACTTGGTTTTGATAAATTGCCGGTTTGTATTGCCAAGACTAATCGATCATTGAGTGACGACCCGAAGTTATACGGTGTACCCGAGAAATTTAAAATAACAATAACTGAAATAAAGGTTTCATCGGGTGCAGGTTTTTTGGTTCCCCTTGCCGGTGAGATAAATCTTATGCCTGGTCTGGCAAAAAATCCCAATGCAATAAAGATTGATATTGATGAGCAGGGCAGAATAATGGGTCTTTCTTAAAATATTGACTTATTGGGGTTTTTGTGTATAATTTCAAACTATGAAAAAACTAATCCTAATTCCATTATTATTTGTTTTTTGTTCTGATGCACCAAAGGTTAAATTTCCTGAACCTACAAGCAGGACAGTGCTGGCTGAGTTGTTTACTGAGGATGCCTGAGGTTTCTGTATGCTCGCGGAGCGGGCATTGATTGATAGCGTGGCGAATAATACAGGAGATACCTTGGTCGTTGTCTGTTATCATATTCACGGACCATATACGATACCAAAGGCACAAGAGCGTAAGGATTTTTATAATACCGGATTTAATGTCCCCTTTGTCGTCTTTGATGGAGATGATGCAGTATTCGAACCGATGCCAGAAAAATATGCTGGTGTTTACAGGGAACATTACCAAATCGCACGGACAAAGATACCTTATTATAACCTCAGCATTGACAGTGCATTTACCGAGCCATCTAATGCCTTTTTTAATTTAAAGATAGTGGCCGCAGATACAATCCCACAGGGGCAGATAAAGGGATTTATTGCCGTTACTGAAGACAGCCTGCCGGGTGCCTACACAACACTTTATCGGGTATGTCGGGCATTATACGAATTTCCTGTAGACCTTGAGTATCCGGACAGCCTTACCCAGCACTTTGAATTCAACCATAACATCCCTGCTTCAAAATTGCGGGCAACCGTTTTTATTCAAAATATGGATACAAAAGAAATAATGCAAACAATATCAACAAAATTTGAGGAGGCAAAATGAAACAAGATAATCGCAGTATCACTTCGTTTGCAGTATCATCCCGAAAAAGAAATCGGGATTTGCAGTATCGCCCGTGGATTGCTTTGTGTATTTTATTTGTTTTTGTCTTTGCACATGCCCAGGAAAAAGAATTACCCAATGCACCTGATTTTACCTTACAGGATGTGGATGGTAATACTGTCTGCCTTGATTCTTTGCTGAAGAAGGGACCGGTCTTTATGAGTTTCTGGGCATTATGGTGTAAGATGTGTATAAAAGAGCTTGATGCACTTAAACCATATTATGATGAATTTGATTCCCTTGGATTGCAGATGCTGGCAATCAGTCAGGATAAGGCAAGGGCAGTTCCAAAGGTAAAGCCATTTGCATTGAGCCATAAATGGAAATATGTGGTTGTCCTTGATCCAGATAATATAATGCGCGACCTTTACAATGTTCAGGCAATGCCCACGAGTTTTATTATTAACCAGGAAAAGAAAATCGTATTTGTACATCAAGGATACAAGCCGGGCGACGAAGAGATAATTGTTGAGAAAGTCCGCTGTCTTGCGGGTAAAAACTGCAAGGGTGATTGTAAAGGCAAATGTCATGAGTAAAGTTATGAAATCCACACAGATGATAATTGACAAATTCCAAATATCAAATTTCAAAAAAGAAGGTAGTTTAAAGGTTAGGGTTGGGACGCTGGTAATTTTTATTTTACTAATATCTATTACTTCCCCCAGCAGTTTTGCCCAGGATCTTCGTATTACTGGTTCCAACCGTGCTGAATACTGGCTCTTTGTTGATTCAAGGCTTGATTCGGCAAATTATAAAGACCATATAACCGAAAAATTGAAACTATCACTCGATTACAAAGATATAACCCTGCGTGGGATATTTTTCTTCTGGGACCCTTCTTTGCATTCACTTGATAAACTTTATTATATTGATTATGCCGCCCAGTATAAAAAAGACCCGGTAAATATCATGTATGGTAGATATTACATGACATTCGGCAGGGGTCTATGTTTAAATCAATTTCTTGACGAAGATTTTAACAACGATAATTCGCTATATGGTTTAAAGGCAGAATTGAATGGGTTTAAAAGCCAGCTGACTCTAATAACCGGCAAACCACGGAACATCTTTTTTGAAGAACTGCAATATACAATAAAGAATGATACTACCGATAAAGTTCGTGGTGCAAATCTGGAGACAAGGATCTTAAACTTTAATAACCCCTGGGGATTGAACACGAGTATCGGTGGTAGGTATGTAAGGATTCATAAAACGAACGACTTAACGCCCAAGGCATTCACTGAATTATTCGGTGGCAATATCAATTTGAAACTCGGACCCTGGGAAAATTATTTTGAATACGCCCAGCACCTGGGAACTATTCCAAAGGTGGGTGGTAGATTAAAGGGTGATGGATATCTATTTACTACTGGATTGTCCTTATCAGGATTTGGTATCTCACTCCAGTATATTGATTATAAAGACCTTGGTTTTGGTGGCGCAGAATATCGTTATAACGAGCCACCCACACCGATTAAATCTGGTATATCAGTAAACCGGGGTGTTGACGAGGTTGGTTATGGTGTAGCCATTGTCGCATCACCATTTGATTTTTTATCGGTTGAGATTGATAACAATAAGGTTTCAACCCACAATAAGAATTTAAGCAGATTTGAAGAGCTCTTTTATCTAAAAGAAAATATGGGTGGCGTATTAGAACAAGGAGCAAAGGCAATAACCCATCCCACTGAATTGTCAGAAATTAGTTTCGGGGTCGACCATATAATCAAACAAAAGATCGAATTGCCGGTTCAGAAAAAAACCGAGACCAAGCCGTATCTTGAATTACAGTATGATTTTGGCACATTCTTTGTTGAGGCCGGACTTGAGCAGACAATGGTGACGAGTGATACAAGTGATTATACAGATAGGGCAGCATCAATATCCATTGGTAAACCAGAAAGGTTTGTTTTAACCCTGCGCGCCGAAAAGAGAGATCGCGTTCCTACATGGCTAATAGAAAAATTAGGTGAAGAAACATTCTGGCCTATGCTGGAGTTGAGCCTTGATTTGACGACAAGGCATAATTTGAGATTAAGAATCGGTGGTGAAAAAGGTGGACTTGTCTGCTCCGGTGGGGTGTGCAGGTTTGAAGAACCATTCCGCGGTGTAAAGGCAGTTTTGACCAGCATCTTTTGATGAATAAAAAGAATATCCAATTCCCACATTCCAAATTCAAAATCCTTGTCATAAAGCAGAATTCAGTTTTTAAGAACAGAATGTTTTTAACAATTAGGATTTAGAGATTGTTTGGTAATTGGTGCTTGGGTTTTGGGATTTAATAGATAGGGGGTGATATGAAACGGTTTATTTTGATTATTGTTTTGCTTGTCGTTTTTATTGCGGGAATAATTTATGGCGGCAAGGTTGGTGACTTTACCGAGACCGAGAGTGTGGCATCGGTGATGTGCCTTTCCTGTATGGGGTTGCAACAATGAAGTTAAAGCGAGTTATCCAGTTTATTGCCTCAGCGATCACCCTGGGTAATTATCCGGCAATATGGCAGGGCGGAATATATCAGGGACCATTAAAACAGGGCTGTGTGCCCATATTGAATTGCTGGGGATGTCCTCTATCACTTTTTTCCTGCCCAATCGGTGGGTTACAGCACTTTTTCAATCTCCATTTAATCCCATTCTATATCGCCAGCTTTTTCGGAGCGGTGGGCACATTGGTTGGAAGAATGGCGTGTGGCTGGCTATGTCCTTTTGGATTGTTCCAGGATTTGCTTTACAAGTTAAAAACATTCAAGATGCGCCTGCCAAAAGCCTTTAGTTATTTAAAATATGGGGTCCTGGTGATTGTTGCAGGAATTATTGCCTGGATCAGTGGTGAACCCTGGTTCTGCAAAATGTGCCCTGCAGGAATAATTGAGGCAGGAATTCCGCTTGTAATGGCTGATAAAACCGGCGATATCAAGGCGCTTGTGGGCTGGCTATTCTGGATAAAGATGGCGATACTTGTCCTTGTGATACAGTTCTCTATATATATTAAAAGATTTTTCTGCAGGACCTTTTGTCCGGTTGGTGCCATATATTCAATATTCAACAGGTTCAGCCTATTTCGATTACAGGTCAATAAAACAAAATGTATTGATTGTGATTCGTGTAAGGCAGTCTGTCCGATGGATGTACCAATACATACTTCTCAATACAATATTGATTGTATCAGATGTCTTGATTGTGTAAAAAAGTGTCCAACAAAGGCGATAACCTATGGAACGAAATAATAATAAATTAATTTCAGCAATTATCTCAATATTTATCGTTGGTGGCGGTCAGATATATTCCAAGCGTATTCTGACTGGTATAATGTTTATAATCTTCTTTTATGGTTCAATCCTGGTGACAAAGATTCTCTGGATTAAACTCACAATTGGTTTCTGGCTATTACTCGGTTCCTGGATTCTGTTCTGGCTTTTTAATATCTATGATGCATATCGTGGTGAAACATTTTATGCACCGCCCTGTGAGAAAAACTGTCCTGCAGGTATTGCACCCTGGTATTATATCAATCTGATTGTGAGCAATAAAAACAAATATCCATTCGTTCCGTTTTTCAAAATTCTTGGAATGATCTGCCCGGCGCCTTGTGAGGATAATTGTACCAGAAGGGGTATTGATGAACCAATAGCGATTGGTTACCTCAAGCATGCAGTTGAAACTGAAGAACCATCAGCCCCGATAAAAAAGAGAAAGGAAAAGATTGCGATAATCGGTGCGGGTCCTTGCGGTTTGACTGCCGCCTATGAACTGGGCAGAAAGGGTTATCAGGTGTTGGTATTTGAGAAAGAAAAATATCCTGGTGGAGTGTTGAGTATGTACATCCCGGAATTCCGTCTTCCCCGTGCAATTGTTGACGAAGAGATTGAATTGCTTAAAAAGGCGGGATTTGAAATAAAGACCAATATTGAGGTGGGTAAGGATATTAATCTGGCTGAGTTGATAACTGAATATAATGCAATATTCATTTCCACCGGTGCCGGCAAATCAGAAAAGCTACATATTGAAGGTGAAGAATCAGCGCTGGGTGGACTTGATGTTTTATACCGGATAAAAAATGGAGAGGCGATTAAATTGGGCAAGGTTGCTGTGATTGGCGGCGGTAATACCGCATTTGATGTAGCACGGAGTCTATTGCGCTGCGGAAATGATGTAGCAATATATTATCGTCGTGGCATAGAAGATATGCCTGCAGAAAAAGAAAACAAGATTGAGGCAGAAGAAGAGGGAATAAAAATTTATCCTTATACTACACCGGTTCGTATAAAAAACAATAAAGTAGTAATGGCAAAGACCCGAGCACCAGAAGGTAGAAAGGGTAGAGTTGAGATAGTTGCTAATTCTGAGTTTGAGATTGAAGTTGACAAAGTCGTTTCTGCAATTGGCCAGGTTCCATCTACTGATTTTTTGAGTGACTATATTAATCTTGATGATAGATGTAGAATCATTACGAAAAATGGCAGGGCAGGTAATTCAAAGATATTTGCCGGTGGCGATGCGGTGAGAGGTCCACAGACCCTTGCCCATGCAGTGGGTGATGGCTTGAGAATTGCCCGGATGATTGATAAATATTTAAATGGTGGATTATTCGGTCAAATGACTGGTTTAATGCCTTCTAATCCTGTTTACTGGCAGGTACTTAGCATACCTCGGATAAAAATCCCCCACCGGCCGGTTGCCGAGCGTATCAAAGATTTTAAATTGGTTGAGCAAACTCCATCAAAAGAAGATTTAAAAAACGAAGCAAAACGATGCCTTGTCTGTCCATTAAGATATAGACCATAGTGGATAAAAAAGAGATTTTTGATTTACTTTTGCAAAAGATTACTGACATTGTTGAAGGTAATGCTGATTCAAAAGAAAAGTTGTTTAAAATCTGTGAACTTTTAAAAGAAAATGTTCCATACTACAATTGGGTAGGATTCTATATTGCGGATAATGCAAAAAAAGAATTGTATCTCGGTCCTTTTGTCGGCGAACCAACCGAACATACAAAAATCCCTTTTGGCAGGGGAATCTGTGGTCAGGCAGCAGCAAGAAAAGAGACATTTGTTGTTCAGGATGTTTCAAAAGAGACGAATTACCTTTCCTGCAGTGTGAAGGTAAAATCAG
>JBDRVV010000042.1 GCA_039802005.1 candidate division WOR-3 bacterium | reverse complement strand
GCAAAATATTTTGAATTGCTATGAGAAAAGCAACGTGGGATGATAAGATTGACTGAGTATGGCAAACGGTTTAGGGAAGGTTATAACGCGGAAATAATTCAATCGAGGGCAACTATGCCGGATTTAAGCACTGAACAAAAAAGAGTTTTGTTGGAAGTTTTAACGAATGGGAATTTTACCAAAAGTAAAGTAAATATCTACTATTTTCTTCGATTTGTACATCTTACAAACGGTGATTGGCTACCCAAATCCAACACACCTGAAGATGCAGAAAAACTGAAATTCGTTAATTTTTTATTTGGCACAAATTACAGATGGACTACTATAAGAGAATTACTTTCATTTACTTGTAATCAGTGTGAAGAGCTTGAATTGGTAGAAAGAGTAAGGTTTTCTAGGTCTTTGTATGATAGGGTTGTTTTAACAACTTTGGGTTCGAGGGTTTTAGGCTACTTAGAGTTATATTTACATCTAAGAAGAGAACAAATGCAAATACCTTTGCAGGTTTGAGAGGTGGTTTAAATGGAAGAATATATGCATTTTCTAGAAAAATTTCCAAAAGATCGTAATGGATTATATATTGTATATGAGCTTTACACTTTTGATAATCTCTTTCGGTTGCTTTTGAAAAACAATTTTGACCATGAAGAAGCTCTCTGTTTTATTCTTAGTAATTGCTCGTTAAGTGCTCTTGTTTTTCAAGAAGGAATTCACAACAAAAGATATAAAAAACTTTCAGCAGAGGATGCGTTACCTGCCGATTTGGCTACTCATAAAGCTCGGTTAATTTATGATTTGATAAATATGAGATAACTATGCACAGGGAACACAGCCGAAAGTTGTAGGTCAAACGAGTGAGCTCATTCAGGAATTTGAAGGTAAGACATTATCTGAATGGGAAGAGTGGTATTTGAAGAAAAAGCCCGATGCAATCAAAAATGCTACCGAGAAAATACTACAGAAGTTGAGAGAATTGAAGAATGCAATAAATAAGATTGACAGAGGCACAGTTGAGCGATGGGTAAGAGATCTGGTGATTGTGAAGACCTTTGCAGGACTAAGGTTCCAGGAAGTGATACTTAAAAAAGGTGCTGAGTTAAAGGGAAAAAAGTATCGGCTATCAGAGCCTGAAGAAGAATCAAAAGGAATTGATGGCTATATCGGAGACATTCCAATATCTATAAAACCCCATACCTATGAGGCGAAAGCAGCATTACCAGAACACATAGATGTCAAAATCGTCTATTATGGAAAAATTGATGATGGAATTGAGGTGGATTATGGAGAAATATTGTAATTATCAGTCACCGCATCGCTTAACACAGCATAAAAGAGCCTGCCCTGACGAAAATCAGGGTTTGTGCCTTACCTGTCTGTGTGTAACGCACAAGCAGGCGGCACTCACCCAAATTTTTGCTGCGCAAAAAACTTCTTTTATGCTGGAGGCGTTATTTGAAATTCCAAATCATGTCTCTGGAAGGGCAGACAGTATTTAAAGACTCAAAATAATTTCAAATAGGAAGGTGAACTATGGCATACAAACGCAAATCGTGGAAGGAAAAGTTAGAGGATCGCAAAAATTTTCCAAAGGTTATTTCATTTACTTCCCAAATGCCCTGTGGCAAGGCGCTGGCAAAATGGGGCGCAAAACCCGGGGATTCGGTTGTGCTTGCCCCACATATTGAAGTGGATGAAATTATGAAAATAGTTCCCAAAGGTAAATTGATTACCATTAAAGAAATTTGTGAAGAACTTGCTGAAAAATACAAAACTAAATATTGTTGTTCCCTGATAGCAGGAATCAGTATTATGACCGCAGCAAATGCGGCAGAAGAAGCGAGAATGAAAGGTGAGAAGAATATCACTCCTTACTGGCGCACACTTAAAGTTGGTGGAGTGCTGAATGAAAAATTTCCGGGTGGGGCAGAGAGACAAAAGGAACTTCTGGAAAAAGAAGGGCATAAGGTAGAAAAGAGAGGCAAAAAATATGTTGTGGTTGACTTTGAAAAATGCCTGACGAGGTTATAGAGGGAATTTTTGTATCTGAAAAATGTAGTGGTCGAGCTTGCTCGACATTTGCAGAGTAAACTCTGCCACTACCTACAGCTTTTGCAGACCAAGGTCTGCCACTACAATTTTATTAAAAGTCAACTCTTTATTAATACCAAGCATCATTAGAAATTAAATGGAGGGATTTATGCCTGAGATTATTATCAAAGATGTTAGTTTAGAAAATATCCTTGACCTCTGTCTGGTCTGTGTTCCTCAGGATAAGAGAGATGACCCGGACTGGCAGAAAGGTATAGATGAAAAGAAAATTTGGGCTCTTGATATGCTCAAGAAATGGGGCGTAATTGGCAAAGTTGGATATATTGATGGTGTTCCTGCAGGTATGATACAATATAGACCATCACCAGATGAGGAAGTTGTTTGGATTGACTGCATATATATTCACGAGAAGAAATACTGGCGGAAAGGCATTGGTAAAAATTTGCTTTCAAGTTTAATAGAAGATATGAAAAAACCGCAAAAATGGTTTAATGATAGACCTGCTCAGGCGCTGGTTGTGAGTCCATTCCCCGGTCATTCAGAAGGGCAGTTATCAGCAAAAGAGTTCTTCACAAAATATGGCTTTAAGCGGGTTGGCGAAAGTCAAGGTCTGTTATATTATCCATTAAAGAAAGATTTTGTATATCAACCGGCTGAGAAAGAATCACCTAAATATAATCCGCAGGCAGAAGATAAAGGCAAGGTTTTGATCTTCTGCGGACCAAACAAATGTCCTGCTGCATATCCATTTTTCTTAAAGAGAATGGAAAAATACATAAGAGAAGTTGATGATAAAATATCTATTTACTACATTGATATTTCAAAAGAGCCCGAGGAAGCAAAAAAGCGAAATGTCGGTTATGGGGACTGTATTGTGAATGGAAGACTTATTGGTGCCTTCGTCCTTGATAAACAGGGATTCCAGAATGAAGTGAGAGAGTTAATGTCGGAAAAAAATTAAAGAATTCCAGAGCCCAAATGTGGAATTCCAATTATTAAAAGCCTTAGGATAAAGAGATTGCTGAAAAAGTGCGAACCAGCGTCCATTGTCATGCTGAATTTATTTCAGCATCTCGGAAAATCAATACTTTTTTAGACCCTGAAATAAGTTCAGGGTGACAGGAAAACCTACGATAATATAGTATGTAGGGCAAACCTTTAGATTTGCGGAAATGGATCGATACAAATTCTAAATCTGAAGCACGAAATTCTAAACAAAATCCAATTTTGAAATCCCAATATCTCAAACAATGTTTGGAATTCTGGGTAGTTAGAATTTGTGTAGCATTTAGATATTCGGATTTCGGACAAATGAAATACGAAGATTTGTCTGAGTTTCTGTTTTTGACTCTCTTGATTAAACGTCATTTTCGGGTATAATTAATTATATGACAAAGCCAAGAAAGAAAAAAATCTGGTTAATGAAATTAAATAGGCGCGACCCAAGAAAAGAATTACAATTTGAACTGGATTTTCAAATGTCTCTTACCTCCAGCAGAGGTTTGAAATGATGTTCAGACAATCTAATATCATAAAAGAGATATTGATAAGGAATGGGTATAGAAAACCTTTTGAGATTATTGACAGAATATAAGGAGTCGATATTGTATATATATCTTTTGCAAAGATAGCGAAATAACAGTAAATTTTGGAGGTATTATGTTTGAAATTCTTAAAAAATTCAAAGATACAATGATCAAAATTCTCGCCATTATGCTGACGATAGTTTTATTGCTCGCCGTTGTTGAATTAGGTTATACGATCGTCCTTGATATTGTCACTCCGCCTGTATTTTTACTTGACATTGGCGAGTTGCTTGAACTTTTTGGGTTATTTATGCTTGTTGTCATAGGTATTGAGCTGCTTGATACTATTATGAAAACTTATACACACGAGGCGGTTGACCACGTAAAAGTAGTTATGGCTGTTGCGATAATAGCGATTTCGCGGAAAGTTATTATCCTTGACATTCAAAAATTACCACCGTTGACACTTATCGGAATAGGGATTATTATTCTTGCTATTACATTTGGATATTTTTTAATTAAAAGACAGGGACACAATGAGAATAAATAGCAAAAACGAACAATACATTGTCAATCATTGCTTGAAAGGAGATTAATTGAGGGAAGCAATAGTTAAGTATATATATCCAATAGTTATATTGATAGTTTCAATAGTTATCGGTTTTATCTGTCAGGTTGTCATATTCGGCTGGTTAAAGAGACTGGCAAAGAGGACAAAATGGCGGGGGGATGAGATAATCATCCACGCCTTGCAGGGCTGGATTATTTTCTGGTTTATTATCGCTGGTTTATCCCTTGCCATTCCTAAAATTATTATTGAACCGCAAACAATCCTCATCATCAGCAAAATATTACTCGTCGCTATGATTTTTTCAGTAACCGCAGTCATTGCAAATATCGCAGTGGGTTTTGTTGATATCTATTCTGCCGCAATAAAAGAGGCTATCCCCAAGACAACGATCCTGACTAATACTACAAGAGTATTTATCTTAATCATCGGTATACTAATTATCCTCCATTCTCTCGGCATTTCAATTGCACCAATCCTTGCGGGTCTTGGCATAGGTGGTCTTGCGGTTGCTCTTGCATTGCAGGATACTTTGAGCAATCTATTTGCGGGTTTACAGATAATTGTTTCACGACAGGTCAAGCCCGGGGACTATGTGAAATTGGCGACCGGTGAAGATGGTTATGTAGAAGATATTACCTGGCGGAATACTACCATTCGTGAATTTTCTAATAACTTAATTATTATACCTAATTCCAAACTTGCCCAGACAATAGTAAAAAATTATCATTTGCCGGAAAAAGGGATGGCGGTTCTCATGCAGGTGGGTGTGAGTTATGATAGTGATTTGGAAAAAGTAGAAAAGGTTGTAATTGATGTCGCAAAAGAAACCTTGCGTGAAGTTCCGGGTGGAGTAAAGGATTTTGAACCATTTATTCGTTATCACACCTTCGGCGAATTCAGTATTCAATTTACTGTCATACTGCGTGTAGAAGAATTTGCCAGTCAATTCATAATTAAACATGAATTTGTTAAGAGATTGCATAAACGATTTAAGGACGAAAATATAAAAATTCCATTTCCAATTCGCACTGTGTATCTTGAGAATAGGGAGAGAGAAAATCCTCACCCTTGAAGGGAGAGGATTGAGATCCTGCACCGTGGTTGATACAGGGATCAAAGTAAAGGTGAAAAAGTGATGAAATTTTGTCTTTTCTTATGCATTTTGATTGCTAGTTGTATCAATGAGTCGGACGAAGTAATTCTCCGCAGGGAATTCAATATTCCTTCTTCTGCCAAAACAATTTATTGCCACACTCATCCAGAAGAGCCTGGCTTTTTCGGTAGGGAAGGTCTGAGAATTGATATTGGATTTCAATTTAATGAACAAGATTTTCAGAAATATCTGACAGATGCACTGAAAAATGGTAAATGGCGTGAATTACCTATACCAAAAGATTTTCTAATGAAGATGCTTGGAATTGAATCTACAAAGCAGTGGATTATAAAGAGTTATAAAAATTCTGGTAAAGAATTACCTGAAGAAGGTTCAGTGTACAATCCAACAATTGAACAATTGTATGAAGATGCCCTTAAATCGCTTGATTTACCCGATACAAAAGGATTTTATCAATGTAGAACAGCAGGTGATGATATAATGCACAAACCAAAGGAGATTAAAATGACTTTAGAGAAAGACCTGATTGATTTTATGCTGGCAATATTGGATATTGAAAAAAGGCAGTTGATAATAAGAGTGAGGACAAAATATTAGTCTGAAAAAGGTATTAAAAGGCTAAAGATGGCAAAAAGGCGAAATGAATTAGAAAGCTAAAGATGGTTCAAGATGGTGAGAAAGGAAAAGTAGGGCAAGGCTTTAGCCTTACTGGCAATAATAGCAATTTGGAAAAGGCATTAACGGACTAAAGAAGGCTAAAGATGGCAAGATGGATAGAAAAGGCAAGAAGACAAAAGATAAAATAGGAGGTAAAATGAAGTATATACAATTTGCATTTTGTTTGCTTTTGATAGTGTGTCTTTCACTGGGCAATTCCCAGTCCGAAAGATTCTCTGCTGAACTGGAAGGTGGAGCGGTCTGGCAAAGCAGGAATGTTGTCCAGATACCAAATACATCTGCAGGCACAAGATTCTCGCTCGTTGAACTTGTTGGAACAGGTCCATTACCCTGGTTTCGTTTGTATTTTAAATGGAATATCGTATCAAGACATAGTCTTCACATTCTTCTTGCACCATTATCTTATACGAAAACTGGAACATTCAATACAGATATAAATTTCTGTGGTGAGACATTCCAGCAGGGCATTGCAACAGATGCGACATACAAATTCAATTCCTGGCGTATTGGATACAGTTATAATTTATGCCAGAGTGTGAAGCATAATTGTAGATGCTGGATTGGATTTACGGCGAAAATCAGGGACGCGAAGATAAAACTTGAGCAACAGGGGAGAAGTGCGGAGAAAACCGACCTTGGATTTGTGCCTTTATTACATATTGCAATGGAGAAGAAATTCACCGAAAAGTGGGGATTTGTTTTTGACCTTGAAGGGCTTGCTGGTGGACCGGGTAGGGCTTTTGATGGTGCTTTGAAAGGACGATTTTATCCCGCAAAAACCTGGAGTATTTCCTTAGGTTATAGAACTGTTGAAGGTGGCGCTGATATTACTGAGGTCTATAATTTTGCCTGGATACATTATGGTATGTTGTCTGTTCTGTATCAATTCTGATTTAGGTATTGATTTTTTTTATGAAAGGATAAAATCAATTATTTAATAATAGATGTTAGAAAATAAAGGGATGATTTGATCAATATTAGTATTTGTCATGCTGAACAATGTCATGCCGAATTTATTTCGGCATCTCATGCCATTTTCAGCATCCCGAAACAAGCTCGGGACGGCGTCTGAAAAATCATTACTTTTTGAGACCCTGAAATAAATTCAGGGTGACAAAATAGAAATTGTAATACAGCCTCTGAAGGTTTGTCCTACGTTTAATAAAAATTGGAGCGGCGTTTTGAAATAATAATAAAAAAAGGAGGAATTATGAAAACCTTATCAAAAGCAATTGTGTTTTTGGGTCTCTTTGTGTTTGTAATATGTTCGGGGAGTGATGATACAAAGACCAGCAAGACGAAGAATCCACCAAAGATGCAAAAATTTGTTACATATTCCTATAATGATCCTTTAGCAGGGATTGAAGTATTCCGTTTGCTCATTCCCGGTGACTGGAAGGCAGAAGGGGCAATAAACTGGGTAGCAGTCCCAGCCCTGCCTGCGAAGGTCAATTTTCGTTTTTATGATACCAAAAGTCGGGCTGAATTCAATCTCTTTCCAGCACAAGATTATTTCTGGACTGATAATCAGGGATTTTTGTATACGAATCCTCCTGGTTCATTACGATTTGGAACGCCTGTAGCCCAACCCATTGACTTGCACACCGCCTTCACCCGGGTTATCATTCCTAAATTCAGAGGGGGAGTCAGTGATTTAAAAATTATTGAAGAAAAAGAAGTCCCGGACCTGGCAAAACTTGCAAAGGGACCACCAGCCGAAGGTGTTACCGCACTCGCTGAAGCAGGCAAAATGAGGATTGAATACACAGAAAACGGAAAAGAGATGGAAGAGGAATTTTATGCGGCAGTCAGTCAGTTCATAATAAATTTACCGGGTAGTTATTATTCGCCAGGTTATTACATAAACTACTGGTATATTGATTTGATATTCTCATTCCGAGCAGAGAAAGGAAAACTTGATGCCCAGACAAAATTGTTTCAGACAATGCTGTATTCCTTGCAGGTCAATCCGCAATGGTATGCCAAGGTAGCAAATGTTAAGGAATATCTTGCACAACTTGTAATTCAGAATATTCAGGCAACAGGCAGAATGAGTCAGATCATTGCTCAGGCAAGCAGTGAAATGCGCGAAGACCAGCAAAGGGCATGGGAATATCGTCAGGGTGTAAATGAAAAGATTGCACAGAATTTCAGTGATTATATAAGAGGTGTTGACCAGTATTATGACCCATTTGCAGAAAAACGGGTAGAACTGCCTACTGGATATAAAAATGTATGGTCAAACAATTTAGGTGAATACATTCTAACTGACGACCCCAATTATAACCCAAATGTCGGCTCAAATTTGAACTGGCAAGAGATACATCTCGCACGGTAAAATGAGAATCTACCAAAATTCCTCTCCCTTGAAAGGAGAGGATAAAGTGCTTGCCCTGAATTCATTTCAGGGTGAGGGTGAAAGCAGGCAATAATGTTTATTCAAAAAATTCCAGTTAAAGCATTCCTTTATCTAATTATATTTTCTGCATTGCATTTCGGATATGATTTGACTGGTTGGTCTATCCTTACGCCATTCTGTGGAATTGATGAATCTATCTTTCAACATCTTAAAATGGCATTCTGGGCATATCTATTTGCCAGCTTAATAGAATACTTAGTTATTCAGAAGAGAATAAATGCGAAAGCAAGTTTCTGGTATGCGCGATTATTGTCAACAATTTTTGTGCCCTGGTTTGTTTTTCTTATATGGTATCTGGCACCGGCAATCCGGGGCAAAACGGATTCCAACACAATTGAATTGTTATGGGCAATTTTTAGTTCTTATCTATCTGGCATATTTGCTGGTATAACCGAAAAGACTGCTGAAAGATTTGAGTTCAATACTTCAATTAGGATTGTGCTCATTGTTTTGATAATAATCTCGGCTTTTCTATTCATAAGGTTTACTTATTCATTACCCTGGGTGGATATGTTTGCAAATCCAGAAGCGATTTAGACTAAAATGCTACAAGATTTCGTGATTCCGTTTCTTACAATCGGTCTTGCTGAACTGGGCGATAAAACTCAGATTGCAATTTTATGCCTTGCGACGCAGACAAGAAAGCACTTTTTGTTACTTTTAGGTGTGGTTCTCGCATTTTTTGTTACCGATGGTATTGCTGTGCTCCTCGGTAATTTTGCTACAAATGTTATGCCGGCGCATTATATCAAGATTGCTGGTGGCATTATTTTTATTATCTTCGGAGTTATAACCCTTTTGAGAAAAGAAGATGAAAAGGCAGAATGCGAATTGAAAAATCCTTTTTTGACCGGTTTTGGTGTTATCTTTGTCTCTGAATTTGGTGATAAAACTCAAATTGCTGCTGGGCTGTTTGCGACAAAGTATCATCCAATGCTGGTGCTGGCAGGTGTAGTATTTGCTCTAACAATTCTTTCATTGATGGCGATTTTCATCGGCAGATTACTTACCGAGCGTATCAACCGTAAGATCATTTCTTACATTGCAGGCGCAATCTTCATTGCAATAGGAATTTTTTACATAATTAGCGGACTATAACAGAAGTTTCTTTCAATATGGTAAATCGACAAAAATCCAAGGTGTTTTCGTACTGCAACAGCGTGTTATGAGATTATTTGCATAGTCTTTAACAAAATGTTTATGCGTTGAATAAATTATTCTGTAGTATTCAATTTTACAATTCCACAATTGTGGAATCGTGAAATGGATAGAGGATACAATTAGAAGAAAACAAGGGTGCAAAAATTAATGTGGCGGTCGCATTTATGCGACGAAATGATAGCGGATAGGAATGTTTGAGAAGTGAGGTGATACGATGAAACAAAAAAATGGCTATATTCAAATTTTTACAACCGTTGAGAAAAAGGAAGATGCGGAAAGGATTGCGAAAGTAGTTGTAGAAAAGCGGCTTGCGGGTTGTGTTCAGATTTTGGGACCGATAAAAAGCACTTACTGGTGGAAGGGTAAAATTGAAAGTGCAGAGGAATGGCTGTGTATTATAAAGAGTAAAACTAAGTTATATCCAGATCTTGAAAAAACGATTAAAGAAATACATCCTTATGAGACGCCAGAAATAATTGCGATGCCGATTATCGCAGGTTATGAAGGCTACCTGAAATGGCTTACCGCAGAATTAAAAATATAGATTCTGAAATAAATTCAGAATGACATACGATTACCCAAAACGTATGACGATTTATTATTCGGTAAAAGCAAATCCCCCTCAGTCCCCCTTTTCTAAAGGGGGAAACAGGGGGATTGCAGGAGTGGTTCCCAGCCGCGACAAAGCGGCGTTAGAAAGGGTGTAGCATCCAGATTTATGTGGACGGGAGCAATATATTTCGCCCGACTAAAGTCGGAAGCTACATAGATTTATTTTGCAAAGTAAACTTTGCCACTACAGATTTTGGTTCTTTAAAAAATAAATAAATTTTAAGCAATGGATAATCTTGATAAGGTCTCATCTGAAGTTAATGTCTGCACAAAATGTCCATTACACAGTACACGGACTAATCCGGTTGCGGGCGAAGGAAATTCGAATGCAAGGATTATGTTCATCGGTGAAGCACCGGGTGCGAATGAAGATCGGACAGGAAGACCATTCTGTGGAGATGCAGGAAGAATTCTTGATGAATTGCTTGGTATCGCAAATCTAAAACGCGAAGAAGTCTTTATTGGCAATATCTTAAAATGCCGACCCCCAAATAACCGCGACCCTAAACCTGACGAGATAAAAGCCTGCACACCATTTTTAGAGCGACAGATTGAAATTATCAAGCCAGAGATTATCTGCACACTCGGAAATTATGCCACTGCATTCATACTCGAAAAATTCGGATTAAAAGAAAAAATTCAGGGAATAAGCAGGATTCATGGAAAAATTTTTGAAGCCAACAGTTCATACGGATGGATTAAAATAATTCCAATGTATCATCCAGCAGTCGCAGTGTATAATATTAATATGAAAAAAGTTTTGGAGAGAGATTTTAAGATTTTAGAAGAGTTTAAACAAATCTTTGAAAGATGAAAGTTGGTTACCCTTGTATTAATCTATCCATTGGTTGTACGGCAAATTCTACTTTTAGATTAAAAAATTATTCAGAGAAAAATCTCATTGAGAAAATAACTAATAATCTTGATTGTCTCCAAAAAATTCTTGAATTCAATGTTAGACATAATCTTTTATTTTTTAGAATCAGTTCTGATATCGTCCCATTTGCGAGCCATCCGATAAATACATTTAAGTGGCAAAAGTATTTTGAAAAGCGTTTTGAAGAAATTGGGAAGTATATAAAAGAACACAACTTCAGAATCTCAATGCATCCCGACCAGTTTGTTTTGATTAATTCACCGGATAAAAGAATTGTGGAGAACAGTATAAAAGAATTAATCTATCATTGCGAAATACTCGATTTAATGGGGCTGAACAAGACTGCCAAAGTGCAGATTCATATCGGTGGTGTTTATAATGATAAGAAAAAATCAATTGAGCGATTTATTAATGCCTATAAACAACTACCAGCAATGGTTAAAAATAGACTGGTGATTGAAAATGATGAACGGCTATATTCACTTAGTGATTGTTTGCTTATCTCTCAAGAAACAGGTATTCCTGTTTTATTTGATTATTTCCATCACTTTTGTTTAAATAACGGTGAATCTTATCTTGAGGCACTGAAATCAGCAATAAAGACCTGGCATAAAAAAGATGGGTTGTTGATGACGGATTATAGTACTCAGAAAAGAGGGGCAAGAATAGGAACCCATACGCATCATATAAATCTTAAGGATTTTGAAAATTACATAAAAACCACACTTGAACTTGATTTTGATATAATGCTGGAGATTAAAGATAAAGAAAGAAGTGCCTTAAAGGCATTAAAGGTCATAAATAAATGGAGGACACAATGAAAATATCTAAAATTAGCATTTTTTGTTGCATTATCCTAAGCATTTTAAATTGTGAAAAAAAGGTTACCAATTGGCAGCAAATAAAAGAAAATGCTTATGTGGAATGTCATCTGCCCAATGAATTTAATACACCCCAAATGTTGAATAATAATACCATGGGTTGGGAAGACGGATTGTATGTAAGCCGTGATGGATTGCATTTGTATGCGACTTATATGCCTGCCGATTTTTTATCATTTGTCTTAAACGGTGATATTGTAGAAAACCTTGTAAAATATGACCGTGGTCCCCATTATGATATGGATTTAAAGAGTAATCCAGTCGGCAATTTTCCCTGGTATCATAGTGATATTATATATGCGACGCGGCGTACAATTAACGACGAATTTGGCGCATGGACTATTTCCAATATGAAACGGAGTATCTATAGCGAAGGCGGCTTCTGTTCAATTTTTGCTGATTCTTCAACTATTTCAATTTGTGTTTTTACCAGCAATGATGTTTATACAGCGAATACGAACATAAAGTGTATTAGAAATACCACTCCTAATCCTTCGGGAATAGGTGGTTTACTTACACCGATTGATAGTTTTGGGACACAATTCATAAATACGGCTTATACTGAGGATAATCCCCATATTGAGTTGATTGATGATACCACACTGGTTTTGTTCTTTGATAGTGAAGACCGACCGGGCGGCGAAGGCGGGCATGATATATGGTATTCAGTCAGTACGGATAATGGAATGAATTGGTCAAAACCATTGCCGGTAACTACTGTGAATACTTCTCAAAAAGAACATCAACCTCATTTATATTTTGATGGTACAGATTGGTGGCTATATTATTCAGCCGAACATACTGATGGCAAACTGGCAATATTTAGAAGAAAACAGCAGACTCCCGGATATTGGGATGGCTGGGGAACGGCAGAATTGGTTATTTCTGCAGGAAATACCGCAGGGGTTGGTGAACCGACATTAACGTTTCAAGGTGACCTTTACTTCGTTGTCGTTTATGAAAATCCTGAAGGAACAAAATATGACCGTTTTGATGCCGACGCCTGGGTTGCAACAAGGAAATAAAGTTTTTATTGACAAAACTTTATTTTTGGATAGAATAGAGCGAAAGGAGAAATATGGGTTTAAGCCTCGGATTTTATCTTAATCTTATCCTTGGTGCGAATTTTGTCATTTGTAATTATACTGCCAACCAGCAGGCGCCCTGTGTGATTTACGGGAACAATCAGTTTTATGTTTTCTGGAGTGATTTGCGGTATTATAGTTCTCTGGGTAGTTATGCCTTATATGGCGCGCGTGTTACCAACAGCGGTAGTGTTCTTGATCCCAATGGCAAGTTATTATTTAACCGCCAGGCAGCATATCCGCCGAAGGTTGCCTATGACGGAATAAATTTATTGGTTGCGCTAAGGGACAGTTGTTGAAGTGCGGGCAATATTGTCGGGGTGCGTGTCACCTCCACTTGTGATTCAATAAATTCATTTTTTATTTCTAATGCCCCGGGCGTCCAGCAATCTCCAGATATCTGTTTTGGTGGTGGATACTATTTCGTGATATGGATTGATGCACGCAATAGCTACCAAGAAGTATATGGTGCCCGTGTATCAACAACCGGGAGTGTAATGGACCCTAATGGAATTCAAATTGGAACTGGAACTCAACCTTATTTCTATTATCCATCAGTTGCTTATAATGGAACCAATTATTTCGTCATATGGTCAAGTCCTTCCTTTTCGCCCTACAAAATAATGGGCAGGTTCATAAATACGAACGGCTCTTATGGAAGTAATATATTTGATGTGTTGACATTGTCTCAATCTGCCTATACAACACGGATTGCCTGGAGTGGTTCAAATTATCTCTTATGCTGGATTGAATATCAACCAGTTGGCTATACTTATACAGTGAAAGGCTGCATGCTTTCTTCAAGTGGGACTCCGATTGGTTCAATTTTTACTATTGCTGATACTGTTGACTACAGTTCACTTGCGGTTAGACATTCGGGTGTTAACTATCTTGTAACTTTCTCAAAGATAGTGGGTTCTTATAACCAGATATGTGGACGTTTTTATAGCACTTCAGGAACTCCACTTGGACCTTACTTTAATATTTCCAATATAAACTATAATTGTTATAACTGCGACCATTATTTAGGAGCAAATAATAAGTTCCTTACCGTATGGCAGGAATACCGAACGGATTACGATATTTATGGAAATCTTGATGTAAGCGTTGGGATTGAAGAAAACGATCAGAAACTTCAAAATCATACATTAACTTCATACATCGTGGGCAATGAACTTAGAGTAGATAAAACCATTTGCGGTGCAATATATGACGCCACTGGAAAATTCATCGGTAATGTCAAAAATGGATATTTTGATTTTACCTGTTACAGTAGCGGCATCTATATTTTGCGAACCGTTGATAATCAGATTTGCAAAATCGTTAAGTTAAAATAACAGTAGAAATAAAAATACGTATTGCAAGGCTAACACCTGGTGCTGAAAGAACCATCAGTTCTTGAAGAAAGCCTCGCCCTAAATTTTCTTTATTGTTTAAATGTAGGGCAAACCTTCAGGTTTGCAATAAACTGAGATAGAAACTTAAATCAAATATATCCATCCTAAAGTATCAGGTTGAACAATGTAACTTCGGCAGAAAAACTGCTTGCAAAGGTAACAGCCGATATCAAGTTAAACAAATTCTGCTTGAATTTTTCTCGCATCTGGATATAATATATCAGAATGACAAAATTTGAGACATTAATCTTGAAAATTTCCAATAATATAGGTAATGTTATACTAAATCGGCCTGATGTCCATAACGCATTCAATGATAAAATGATTGAAGAATTGAGTATGGTTTTTGATGAGATTGAAAAGTCAAATGAAGTAAGGGTAGTTATTTTATCTGGTGAGGGAAAATCTTTCTGTGCCGGCGCAGATTTAAACTGGATGAGGAGGGTAAAGGATTATTCTTACGAAGAGAATTTAAAAGAATCTCTTGCCCTTGCAGATATGCTTTATAAAATCTATTCCTGTTCAAAACCTACGATTGCAAAAGTCCAGGGATATGCAATTGGTGGTGGAACTGGTCTCGTCGCAGTCTGCGATATTGCGGTTGCAGCTACTGATGCTAAATTCAGTTTCAGCGAAGTAAAATTGGGATTAATTCCTGCCTGTATATCTCCATATGTAGTAAAGAAGTGTGGCGAAGGAAGGTGTAGAGAGTTCTTTTTAACCGGTGAGCGGATGTCGGCGGAAAAGGCTTTAAATGCCGGGCTTGTAAATATTATAGTCCCGCCAGATTGTCTTGATAAGGCAGTTGAAGGGCTTGTAAATCAATTGCTCTCAAGTGGGCCCGAGGCAATAAAGAAATGCAAAGAACTTTTGAGAAGGGTTCCTCAGATGTCGGTTGATGAATTTAAGAAATATACCGCTGAAGTTATTGCTCAGATGCGGATTTCTGATGAGGCACAGGAAGGAATGTCCGCATTTTTAGAAAAGAGAAAACCAAAATGGATAGCAGAAGATTAAAAGACACTGATCAATTTTCTGAAGAACAGCAAATTAAGATATTCAAAAAAATACCCGGGGAAGTTAAACTTTCAATGTCTCTTGACTTAACACGGACCGCTATTGAATTGCTGAAGACGGGCATCAAACAGCGACATCCTGAGTACTCTGATGACGAGATTGAGATCGCCCTTAAACGACTTCTTTTAACTGATGAGTTATATGAAAAAGTTTATAATAAATGTTAACGAAAGAGATATTACAAAAAGTCATAGATTTATTCAAGAAATATGACATTGAATATATGATTACAGGTTCTTTTGCGAGTAATCTGCATGGAGTACCGAGGGCAACTTTTGATGCTGATGTTGTGATCAAAACTTCAGTAAATGCCCTCGGCGATTTTTTGAATGAAATAAGAAAAGAATTTTATATAGAATATGAATCGCCGCAGGAGATTCTTACCCAACAGAAAATATTTAATATAATTCACTATAAGACAGGATTCAAATTTGACATTATACCGATTAAAAATCGTAGGTACAGTGAGGTTGAGTTTGAACGAAGGCAAGAAGCAGAATTTCTGGGTTTGAGATGCTGGTTTGCGTCGCCAGAGGATACTGTCTTAACAAAACTTGAATGGGCAAAATCAGGAAATTCAGAAAGACAATTTAATGATGCGCTGGGTATTGCAAAGATTCAGAAGGAAAATTTGGATTGGGAATATTTAAATAAATGGGCATCTGAGCTGAGTGTACTTGAATTACTGAATGAAATTAAATCAGAGGTTGGAAATGTTTAAGAAAATCTTAATTGCCAATCGCGGTGAGATTGCGATAAGGGTTGCCCGAGCCTGTAGAGAAATGGGTATAAAGACTGTAGGTGTATACTCTACTGCAGACAGACAATCTCTCCATTTACAATATTGTGACGAAACAATCTGTATCGGTGAACCTGCTCCACTTGCAAGTTATTTGAATATACCGGTTATTATTGAATCAGCGAAGAAAACTGGTGCCGAGGCAATCCATCCGGGCTATGGATTTTTGGCAGAAAATCCAGCCTTTGCCAGGGCATGTGAAGATAATGGAATTGTGTTTATCGGACCATCTTCAAAGGCGCTTGCGCTTGTCGGTGATAAAGTAGCATCTCGAATCACCGCAAAGAAAATAAATGCACCGATCATTCCCGGAATGGAAGTCTCAGGTGCGGATATTGATGAACATCTAAAAATTGCCCAGCAGGTTGGTTATCCGGTGATTGTCAAAGCAGCACTCGGTGGCGGTGGAAAAGGAATGCACATTGCCCATAATGAAAAAGAATTAAAAGAGAATGTTGAGTTGAGCAAGCGTGAGG
>JBDRVV010000041.1 GCA_039802005.1 candidate division WOR-3 bacterium | reverse complement strand
AGATTGAGTATGGAAATATCCAGTTAATAACCGTTTAATGGAGAAAATAAAATGTAAGTGTTATTAGGTGTTATATTGACAATATTTCAAAGAAAATAATCTGATATGCCCGGAAGTGTGGTGAGTTATTTAATCAAAAAATTCTTGACCTCCAATAAAAAATAATTATAATTTGGGGGAAAGGAGGTGTTAGCTATGCCTTGCGGAAGAAAGCGAAAATTAAGAAAGATTAAAAGGCATAAATATAAAAAGAGAAGGAAGGCAATGCGCCATAAAAAGAAAATAAGATAAAATTGAACAGGGGCTATTTGAGAAGAATGCCCCTATGTGAATTTTTTATAAAATTGATTACTTCTTGAGAAAATTTTTTGGAAACATTGTTTTTTAATAAAAGAATGATTTCATTTAGATTCTTTTCTGATTTATAAAGCAGGCGGAATATCTTTTTTATTTCTTCAATATCAGCGCCACAAAAATTATGGCGGAGTAACCCCGTGCGGTTGATACCATAGATCCTCGCTCGGTTTCCACGTGCTAAAAAATAGGGTGGCAAGTCTTTATTCAAATATGATTTTGCACCGATCATTGCATATTTTCCTACCCGACAGAATTGATGGATACCAACGAGTCCACCAATATAGGCAAAATCGTCAATCTCAACATACCCGGCAATCTGGGCACCACTGGCAATAACGGTATTATTACCAATTTTACAATTATGCGCAATATGAACATAGGTCATAATAAAATTATTGTCGCCGATTATGGTTTTATTATTTTCCCCGGTTGCCCTTGATATCGTTGTATATTCCCTTATTATATTATTATCACCAATAATACACTCTGAATATTCTTCTTTAAAATGATAATCCTGCGGGTCGGTGCCTAACTGGGCGCCAGAATAAATTTTATTGTTCTTCCCGATCTTTGTTCCCGATTTTATCAAAACATAACTGCCAATTTCTGTGTTAGCCCCGATTTCAGCCCCATCTTCAATGATTGTATACTTACCGATTATTACGGATTTATGAACCCTTGCCTTTTTGCCAATAAAGTATTCTTCCATTATACAATCAAATAGAAAAACAAGGAATTTGTTGATGGTAAGTTGCACAACCGTTTAATTTAAAAAACTTCATTTAAGAATTTTTTAAGTAAAAGGGCACTCAATGCAAACTCGCCTTTTTTAAAGGTCTCAAGACTCTGTCTCATTCTATTATCAATCCAGGCAACACCATCAATAATCGCAATTTTTAGAATATTTGATGGGCAGGCAGTTTCTTTTATTAAACGAATGGCTTCATTAAATTGGTTCGTTTGACTTCCGCCAAGCCGGGTTATAAATTTTGCTGTGCCAATTATAAATCTATCTCTAAATTTAATCAAAAAATCTAATCCTTTTGTGAGTTTGTGAAATTTACATTTCAATTTTTCCGTAGCATAATCTTTTAAAGTTCTATCTCCACCTGTTAGAAATACCATTTCATTACAAGTTTCAAATACATTATAATCAACAAATTTAAAATTATTCTTTAACCAATTCCTGAACATTGGTCCCATTCTCCGGCTTGCACTTTTTGGTGATTCTAACTTTTCAATTATTTCCCGAAATTCTAAATTTAATAGTCTGTTGCAGATCTGTGATACTATCTTAGGATTTTTATCAATCGCATCAGGGTAATGTGATAAAAATCCTATATAGGGATGGTCTAAAGGAAACTTAAATTCCTGTTTCATTAATCTAATAAGTTCTGCAATTAACTCTTTACATTTTTTCCGTTCGTATATCTCTTTCAACCTCTTAATATCTCCTGAGGCAATTATTCCACGCGTTAATTCGTCCGGTGGATAAATTTCCATCAGTCTATCTAAATAGGAATCTCCCTTTGCCAATCTTTCGCTTTCTTTGACCCATTTATTCAAGGTGTACCTCCTAAAAAAATTTTAATTGGCTTTCAACATCTTTGCTTATAGAAGATAAAAAATTTTTAATTCCTTCTACATTCTTCTGTTCAATCAGGATGTTTAATGTAGTTTTTTCTTTTTTCGTCATTAAATGGATAGGTAGCGTCATAAGTAGTTTTTTGGTTTGTGATAGACCCAAGTATTTTCTTATATAATCTGAATTTGAATATTTGAAGGTAGTTAAAAACTCACTATCTGTAATATCTCTAAAATACTCGAGCATTAGATTAAAATAGTTTTTGATGATATCAATATCGCTGGCATCTAACTCGGGTGAAAAGAAGATTTGTATTGGGTGTGTTCTATAGGGACTTTTAGTTACGATAATACCATCAACATTAAATACTTTTCTTACATCATAAATACCCGCCCTTCCTGACCAACTACCTGTATCTATCGTCCTGACAAATAATGGATTATTTTGCAATTTTTTATATAATTGATGATTCACCATATAAGTGTTAAACTTAAAACAACCATTTGAAAAATTATTTGCATCAAGAAGCCTAACCGTTATACTGCCTTTGTTTTTCTTTACCTCGTTTATCGTCAAGTAGAACGAAACCTTTAATGGTCTTTTCACCTTGTATGTTTCTACGAACTCATCAAATTCACCACCTGCTCTATAAAAGTTATTAGGTACAAGTTTATAAATTTTTTGCTGTTTTTTTGTGTTTATTTTTAAAGCTCTAAAAGTTATTGGTTCATGTTTTGGTGCTTTTTTCTTATCAAAGAAACATATACATACATTTGTTCCTGTAAATTCAAAAACCCTCTTTTCAAAAATTATTGCCTTTCTTATGTTATAAAACTGAAGAAAATCTTTTCTAATTTTATTGGAAATCGAAAATCCAAATAAAAAATTTGTTGGAATTATATATATTAGCCTGCTTACATTATTTCTTAGATCATTGATTAGGGCAATCTGATATAAATCTTGATAACCCTCGTTAATACCTGAAAAATACTGTAGATTCCTTTCTGAACTTTTAACGATATAACCCAGATATAGATAAGGTGGATTGGTAATATGATATACTGGATATTTCAATTTTTTCAATATTGGAGGATATTCTTTTAAAGTATCCTTCAGAAATATATTTTGGGCTGCAATTCTTTGTGGAATGCCATAACTTTCTGCATTTGCGATAGATTTAATAACCATTTCCTTTTGTATATCAAATAAGTAAATATGTTCTTTAAAGAAATCAATTCTCTTTTCTATTGGAATATATTCTAAAATTGGTAATATTAAATTACCTGCACCTGCGAAAAGGTCAATCCAAGTATATTCGTAAAGTTGATTTTTAATTTCAGGTAGTATATATTCTCTAAAGATGTCAACTGAAGTTAAATGCTCACCAAATTCCCGACGCTTCTTTTCAACTGCAACAGATTCTGGGTATGAAACACCCAAATCCCTGACATAACCTGCCTTCCCAGAGAACTTTTTATAGCGGTTGAACGTCCGTTTTTTTCTACCAATAGTCTGCATAGTATTTTAATTATAGTAAAAATTTAGCAAAATTCAAGATTTTATCGCCTATTTAAACTATATTATCTAAACAAGAAAAAACCTGTATTATTTTTCTATGAAATTCTCTGCTACTTTTTTATCCCTGCCATTATTACTGCTTCACAGGTGATTTCGTTATTAACTTTTGCAACACCGGAAATTTTGACAATCATCCCCCTTTCCTGTAATAATTCAACCTCCATTATTAAAGTATCTCCAGGTCTAACAATCTTTCTGAACCGCGCCTTATCAATACCCATAAACAAAGGAATTGCGCCGGGATATTTTCTCAACAACATAACGCCACCGGTCTGGGCAATTGCCTCAACAATCAGAACCCCGGGCATTATTGGTTCAGAAGGAAAATGCCCTTTGAAAAAATATTCGTCATTTTTAATGGTGCGTTTTGCGACAATTCTTTTATCACTTATTTCCAATACTTCATCTACAAACAAAAATGGTTCACGATGGGGTAAAATTTTTTTAATCTCTTCTATATTCATAAATACTCCTTTCCATAAAATTTCATTTTTTATTTGAATTTTTACCAGCCAGTCCCTTCAAATAAGCAACCTCTGATTTACTACAACCATACTCTCCAATCTTACAATAACCGCGCGGATAGCCATGGAAATCAGAACCGCCAGTCATCAATAATCCATGTTTCATTGCTATTTCATAAAAATCATCTTCCTGTTTATGTGTATGTTCTGGATGCCAGACTTCAATTCCCAGGACACCTTCACTTATTAACTTATACAGCAATCCACTCTCTGCCCCTATCATTCCCGGGTGTGCGACAACAGGAATACCTCCGCATTTTTTTATCCTCTGTATTGCCTCTTTCGGGCTTACTTCTTTTTTCGGTTCGTAATATGGACAATGATAACCGAGATAACGAGAAAATGCTTCGCCTATAGAACGAACATACCCTGTTTCCAAAAGTGCCTCGGCAATATGAGGCCTTCCCATAGTACTATTTTTCGCTATTTGTTTTACCTGTTCAAAATCTATCTTCATTCCTGCCCGACAGAGTTTTTCAACAATCTTTTTTGCCCTGATAAATCTATATTTTTTAAATTCTTCAAGATAGTTTAAAAAATCAGATGAATGATAGTCAATATAGTATCCGAGGATATGAATATCGCAACTTCCAATATTAGAACTCAATTCAACTGCCGGGATAATTTCAACTCTATTTTTTGCATATTCAATTGCCTCATCTATGCCCGATACAGAATCATGGTCAGCAATTGCAATGACAAAAATACCAGATTTTAGAGAAATATCAATTACATCTTTTGGATTACAAACACCATCAGAATGAGTTGTGTGGATATGAAGGTCAGCGTAAAAATATGCCAAATGATTGCTTTCCTAAGTCAAGCCAAGATCACGACAAACATCAACAATAATTTTTTCGTCAACTATTTCTTTCTTTAAAAGGAAACCTTCAAGTAGTGCATTATCACATATTGCATTTATCATTCTGGGCACACCCTTTGAATATTGATAAATACTCTTCATTGCACCGCCCGTAAAAAGAGGTCTCGCACAGCCAGCAACTCTGAGCCGATGGACAATATAATTCTGTGTTGTCTCCTGATCAAGTGCCTCAAGGACACATCTCACGGCTACTCGTTGGTATAATGCTGGGTCAAGTTTTAAATAATCTTCCATTTCTGGTAAGCCAAAAAGAATAAAATTTAATAATTTACCGCGCTCAGACTCAAGATTTAATAATCCACGAATTTCTTCCATCAAATCCTTTCTCTGTAGCATATTTGCTTCATCTATCAGTATCACAACCTTCTTATTCTTGCCCGTAAGGTCAAGTAGACGGTGGTAAACTGTAGTGATGATTTCTATTTTATTTTCGGATTCAACCGGTGTCTCAAGCATCAAGGCAATTTTCTTCAAAAACCAAAGTGATGTTATTTCGGAGTGAATAATAACCAGTAATGTTGCCTCTATATTATTGCTGATCAGCTGATCAAGTAAACGACGGGAAAGGGTGGTTTTACCGGTTCCAATATCGCCAATTAATAATGCAAGTCCTTTTTCAGTCTCTACTGCGTGTGTAAGTTTTGCGAGTGCCTTGGCATGCTGGGGTGAATTGTAATAAAACTTCTCATCGGTTGTAAAACTAAACGGGTGCTCTTTTAATTTGTAAAAACTTTCATAGCCCAATTTTTACTCCTTTTTAGAGATAGGTAACCTTTGATTTTTTGGGTTTAGATACCTCCTCGGTTTGGACAACTTGGGGTGTTTCCTTAGGAGGAGGTGATGGAATCTGTGCCCGCTTTTTCAATTCTTCAGTAAGTTTATCTTTCAGTTCATTTATTTTTTTAAGTAAATCGGGCACAGATTTATCAATATTTGCCGCATTAATATATGATTTTATCGCCATTTTTAAATTATTCTGCATTTCATATGCATTGCCTAATAAAAAATGCAAACCAAAATATTCGCTCACTGGTCTATTAGGTAATGATAAACCTTCATTCAATACTTTAATTGCTTCATCAACCTTACCCTTTTCAATCAAACATGCCGCAATCATTTCATAGGATTTTAATTTCAAATTCTCATCCTTCGCCGCAATTTCAAACTCTTCTATTGCCTCCTGAAATAATCCCATTCCTTTATATGCAACACCAAGGTCATAATGGGAACGATAATCACCCTCACCGATTGATTCAAAAACCTCTTTGCGAAATTGCGATATCAAATCATTGATATTCTGGAGACTTGATTGGGCTGGTTCTCCTTCAATTTCACTTCTTAAAACCTGTCCCAGGTCAATAAATTCTTTTGCCTTTGCTTCTTCTTCAATCATAGTCTGAGCAACGGCATTTTCGGGGTCCAATTCAAGAATCTTTCGCAAGACTGATTGTGCCTCAGTCCTTGCTTCACGCCTATTAAGAGTCTCTGCCAGCTCAATCATAAAATTAACCTGTAGTGCTTTATCTTCTTTAAGTTTTGCAATCTCAATCAGACGCTGTCGTGATTTTAAATCAAGAGGCCTCAAATCAGCAACTTTTTTATACAATTCCATCGCCTGGTCATATTTCTTTTCCTTGAATGCCAGCGCTGCTGCATCTCTAAAACAATTGATCGCCTCCTCGTCTTCACCTAAATTTAAGTAAATTTCGGCAAGCTGGCGAGTTCTATCAATCTCGGAAAGTTCCTCGGGTTCTGCCACCTCTTCTTCAACAGCTTCAACTTCTGGTTCTTTTATCTCTACTTCATCCTTGAGCAATTGTGCAACTTCGGGTGATACAAAATCTTCAAGTGATAATTCCTCTTTTGGTGGCGGAGCAACTTCAACTTGTGGTTGTGCAACTTCTTTCACTTCTTGAGTCTCAACCACCTTTTCTTCCACTACTTGTTTTACCTCTTCCTTTATTTTTTTCTTTACTTCCTCTACTGCTACTTCTTTTATCGGTTCTGCTACTTTTTCTGGCTCAATCTCTGGTATTTCAGGTTCTGGTACCTTAATTTTTTCCTCAACCTTAGGTACCTCTACCTCAGGGGGAGATACCTGAGCAGTAATCGTCTCTTTCAATTCCTTTTGCTTTGTCTCAATCCGTTCCGCCTCTTTCAACAAATCTGCACTCTGTTCTTTTCTGCCAATTTTTTCATAGATTGCTGAAATGGTCTGTATAATCTTATAGTTATTGGGAACGAGTTCTTTTATTGCTTCATAAGTCTTTAATGCCGCATCTATTTCATTATTTCTCATCTTCCGTTCTGCATATTCAAGATAATAATTAGCGGCTTCAACAAATAGTCCTAATTCTTTATGACAATCCCCAAGCAATTTATAAATTTCCGTGCGATCTTTATCAAGTCTCAATATCTTTTTACACATTGAGACGGCATTTGAGTAGAACGTCTCTTCAAATAGTGCATAGGCACCTTGCTCGTATATATTTAAGGCGTCTTTCTGGCGATTCACCTTAATGTATAAATCGCCCAATATATTAAACAAAGAACCTTCCTGGGGAAAATCTTTAATTGCTTTTTCAAGTTCAGCAATGGCTTTATTTATCTCGCCTTTTGCCTGTAACTCTGCTACATATCTTTTTATTGAACCTACATCAGCCATTATTCAAATCTCAAACCTAAATTGCTAATTACTCTTTCAATAATTGCCTCATCAATTGTTTGTTTTCTTTGAACATAGCCTTCTAACAAGGCATTATCACAAATTATATTTACAAGCCTGGGTCTGCCTTCAGAATATCTACATATAATCTCTTGCGCCATTGGTGTAAAGATCTGATTTTGAGCACCTGCAATTTTAAGACGGTGGTTAATATAAGCCCTTATTGTCTCACTACCCATCGGTTTCAACTTAACTTTTATTGCAATTCTTTGATACAATGCACGATTCATCATAAGAAATGACTCCAGTTCCGGCAAGCCGCTCAGAATGAAAGAAATCAACCTTGTATCAGCAATCTCTAAGTTCAACAAACCTCTGATTTCTTCAAGAATGTCAGGGCTTTTTAGTTTATTCGCTTCATCAATTATTATTACAGTCCGCTCATTTCTACGGTATATCTCCCTTAATCTGCTTGATATACGAGAGATTATCTCCGTGCTTGTCGTCCCCAGATCACTCAACCCAACAAGATTGGCAATCTTTGAAAATAGCCATCCTGTAGGAAATTCAGAATGGGTTAACACAATCATACCTACTTGAAATTTCCCGGTTGACTGAAGTTCAGTCAATAGTTTACGCACCAGCATTGTTTTACCGGTTCCTATATCTCCCAACAATATTGCCAGACCCCTTGTTCCACGTGCGGCGTGTAGCAAATATTCTTTGGCAAGTGCATGCTGTGGCGAGTTAAAATAAAATCTGGGATCTGGAAGATTTGCAAACGGTTCAAATTTTAATTGATAAAATTCTTGATAACCCACTTAGCCTCCTGTTTTATAGAAAAGCAATATTTTCACCCTTTTCTTCAATATCAATCTTTCCTTCTTCGGGATATTCTTCCTTTATCGGAATTCTCTCCTCAATAAGCGGTTCCTCTTTCACAGGTATCGATTCCTCAACCGGCTTTTCCACAAATTTTTCTGTCATTGGAAAAACAGATTCTTCAACAACGGGTTCGGGTTCCTTAACAGGTTCGGGTCTATATGTTTCTCCAAACACTTCTACCGGTTTTGTTTCTTGAATTTTTTCTTCATGAATTGCTACTTCAGGTTCAGGTGCAGGTGCAGTTACTTCCATTTTACCACCCAGTAATGTATATATCTCTTTTATATCCCGATAATCTGGATTGATTGCCATAATATGTTCAATCTCTCTTAAGGCATTTTCAAAATCGCCCAGGCCTTCATAACCTGATGCAAGCAAATATCTCAACTCAACTTTTTTATCCTCTGGAATTTCTTCAAGAAGTATTATTGGACCAATCACTTTTATTGCCTCATTATATTTACCTAATTTAATTAGTGACTGTCCAATTATTTCTACTGAAGTTGGCCAAAATTCTTTTTTATCTTTTTCTTCCTGCAAATAAGAGAGTGCAATTTCATATAATCCAGAATCCATCGCCATCTTTGCCAACATTATCTTCTTGTTGACATCATCAATTTCCCAGGTAATATTCGTCCGAAAATCATCAAATTGCTTTGCCACCTCAAAATTTCTTGGTGTTGGTGCAACTACTTCAGATTCTTTAAGTAAAAATTCAATATCAGCAATCTGCCCTTCAAGGGGTGGAATTTCAGAAGGTTTGGATTCCGCAACCGGCTCTTTTTTTGTTTCTTCTATGGATTTGGTTTCAATTACTGGTTCTATTTTGGGTGGTGGTGATTCTTTCTCAGTAATAGGTGTAAAGCCCTCAATCTCTTTACTCAAGTCGGCGAGGATCTCAAGATCACTCTGGATTGCAGAAGCCGTATCATCAGCAATTTGTGGGGATGGAATTTCTTCTTTTTTTAATTCTTCTTCAGTTATCTCCAAAGAAACAGGGCTTGTTTCTTGCGGTTCTTCAGGTTTTGTAACTTCAATCTTCTCTTCAGGTTTAACGCCGGGCTTTAGTTCTTTTATCTTCTGGAGTGCCTCACTATTATTGGGGTCAATCTCCAGTATGCGATTTAAAACATTTACTGCCTCATCATATTTTCCTTCACGGATAAGATCATCCGCGGCCTTTTTAAATTCAATAATCGCCTCATCCCGAGAGCCAATTTCGTACAATAGATTACCAAGTTCAATACGACTTTTGGGATCGAGTTCTTCGCCACCATCTGTTTGAGGCAACAATTTTTTAATTTCACTCAGTATGGTTTCGTCGTTTATTTCGTTAGCAAGTCCCTTTAGTTTAATCAATTCATCTTCTGCCTCACGGGTGCGGTTTACTGAAAAAAGCAATTTTGCCAGAGAAAGCCTCAATGGTAAATTTTTTGGTTGGAATTCAACAACCTTGCGCAATGCCGAAACGAAAAGGGTTTCGTTTTTCTTCTCCAGTGTTTTGGAGGCAAAATTAATGAGTTTTTTTATCGCTTCGTTGCGCAAACCATAAAAATGATACAGATCAACAAGACGGAAAAGAACACTTTCATTCATTTCATCAATCATTAAAATTTTTTCGAGACAGATAATTGCCTCAGCATATTGCCCACTATGTGTATAATTTTCAAAGGCATGTTCATAGCGTGTAACAGCCTCATTCAATCTTCCAAGTCTTGACGCCAGGTCGCCACAGAGTTCAAGCACCTGGGCACGATTCGGTGTCTCATCAAGGGCACGGCGTAAAATTATCTGTGCCTTCTCATATTTTCCTTCATGTATATACTGACGACTTTTTTCTATTATCTCTGCTTCCATTATCAACCTACCTTACGAATTATAATTGATTTTAATAATTTGTCAATATAGAATATCGACATTTACTGGGATTTAGCAAATTCTTCATCCAATTCCTGATAGGTCTTTAATTCTTCAGTTTTTAATTCATCAATCCTTATCTTTATTCTATTAACGAAATCAGTATCAGTTATTGATGGTAAGTTTATTAAAACATTAGCCCGGGCACTCAAAAATCCGCTATGCAGGGTATAAATTGCAACTCCCACATCCGAAATTGCTGTCTTCAGTCCTTTCTTTAATAGAACACGGATAAATGGATAAAGACTAAATATCTTCTCGCATACGCTAAGCGGCACATTCGTCGCCTTCTTTAATGCCTCCTGGATCGCGAGAGAACGAAGTTTTTTCTCTTCTTCAATTGCCTTGGGCATACGATATGCCTTCATCACTTCGTCAAAGGCATTCTTATCCTCTTCAATCAACTTGTAAAAATCACTAACTGCAATCTTCAGTAAACCATGGAATCCTTTAAGTTCCTGGTCATCAACCTTTTTCACCGTAAGTCCAGTAACCATTGAAAGAAGGGCAGCACCCAGCGCCCCCTGTAATGCAGCAACACTCCCACCCCCTGGGGTAGGCGTTGCATCAGAAAGATGGCTCAAGAATTCATATAAACTCTCTTCTTTTTTTACTGTTCCGCGCAGATGGTATTCAAGTATCTGGTTCTCATTGAATCGGTTTAATTGCAGATAAAAGATTGCGGTATCAATCAACGCCTTTTCTGGAACAAGTCCAACAATCTCTGATTCTTTAATAGATACGCCATATCGCTGGGCTTCAATTTTGACCATTTCAAACACGCGATACAAAGGTGTGCCAAGATAATTCGTCATATTTATTGAAACCTGGGCGATCCCTTCTTCCTTCAATTCAAAACCAAGTGCCTTGGCATACCTGAATCCACCATCCCTGAATCTTATCGCCTTAGCAATATTTTTAGCAATATTTACATCACTGGTGTTGAGATTTATATTATAGGCAATCAATGGGAAACGGGCACCGACAACAGTGGCACCGGCAGTAGGATGTATCTTGGGTTTACCAAAATCAGGATATCTATCTGGATTGGTTTCAATCTCTTTGCTCAAGCCTTCAAATTCGCCTTTTCTTATATTGGCAAGGTTTTCCCTATCAGGTCTTGTTGCAGCGGCTTCATAGAGATAAACAGGTATATCAAGTTCTTCAGCAATCCTCTTACCAAGCCTCCTTGCAAGTTCAACACACTCTTCGGTAGAAATATTGCTGATTGGGACAAAAGGGATTACATCTGTAGCACCAATTCTTGGATGTTCCCCCTTATGTTTTGTTAAATCAATCAGCTCTGCTGCTTTTTTTGCCGCATTAAATGCCGCCTCAAGAACTTGCTCTGGCTCACCAATAAATGTCAATACCGCACGATTATGGTCCGGATTCATTTCAACATCAAGGATCTGAACCCCTGCTGATTCAATAACTTTCACAATCTCATCAATCTTTGATTTATCACGACCTTCACTAAAATTGGGAACGCATTCAACTATTTGTTTCATAGATTATCTTCCCCTTTTTTATGACGATTTTTATCAAATCTTCACCAAATTGGTATGGTATCTTCCTATAGTCATCAACATTCCATACCACAATATCACCCTGAAAATTATTTTTCAACTTTCCAATTTTATTACTTCTTTTTACTGCTTTTGCACCATTGATTGTGGCACCGATTAATGCGAGTTCAACCGGAATTCTATAAACAAGGCAGGCAAGGGAAATTATTTTGGGCATTGAATAAATCATACAAGTCCCGGGGTTGAAATCCGTTGCTATTGCAATAGGCAGATTAAATTTTATAAAATCCTTAATATCGGGCTTTCTTTCGGTCTGTAGATAGAGCGAGGTTCCGGGCAGCAATACTGGTATCACATTTGCCTTACTCATTGCCTTTATTCCTGACTTTGTTGTATATAAAAGATGCTCAGCAGACACACAACCAAGTTTAGCAGCAAGTTTGGCACCACCAACATTTGCCAGTTCATCAGTATGTATCTTTAATGCAAATCCAAGTTCTTTTGCCCTTTTAAGAATTTTTTCACTTTCGTTTTTTGTAAATGCTGTCTTATCACAAAAAATATCACAAAATTCTGCGAGCCTGCTTTTTGCTACCTCTGGTAGCATTTCCTCGCATTGCATATCAACATAGTCTCTTCGCTTCATAAGTTTAGGAATAGTATGAACAAGATAAGTCGGAACAATATCAATTATTGAATTCTTTTTCAACCTATCAATGACACGAAGCATCTTCATTTCTTCAGTTAGTGAAAGTCCGTAGCCGCTCTTTATCTCTATTGTGGTTGTACCGTGACGCATAATCTTTTTTAGCCGATTTTCAGCAAGTCTATAAAGTTCATCTTCAGAAGCAGAACGTGTCATTGCCACAGTCTTCAAAATCCCACCCCCCTTTTTTGCAATTGTTTCGTATTTTATACCTTCAAGCCGCATTGCGAATTCATCTTCGCGCGTACCAGCAAATACAAGATGGGTATGGGCATCAACGAGTCCCGGTGTCACAACACAATTTGTACAATCTATAATCCTTCCCTTAAAATTGGGCTCACTAAATTTACCAACTTTTTTAATCGTATCATCTTCAATAAGGACTGAACCATCCTGTATCAGTCCTATGCCGTCATTCATCGTAAGGACTTGTTTTGCCTGACTTAATAGGATAGCCATAACTATATATTGTATTCTAATTTTCTATTAAGTCAATACAGCAATTTTTGAATCCCCCTCCACATTTTATAGAATGTTTTGTTAAGGTTCAATAAAATGCATTCGCAAAACCTGTCGTGGCAGACCTTGGTCTGCAATAAAAACTGTAGTGGCAGAGTTTACTCTGCAATAATCAATGTTGAGCAAGCTCAACCACTACAGGATGGAATGATTGATAATAGTAGCGGACCTTGGTCTGCATCAAGACTGGTAGTAGCAGACCTTGGTCTGCATATATTTAAAAAGTCGGGGAAGTGAAAATAAGAAAACCCCATCAAGCGTTTGTATTGACACTTATTCAAAAAAATGTATAATTAACCATGGAAAAAAAATTAAACATCTTTATCTCTTTTGACCTGGAAGGAATAAGTGGTGTAACATCCTGGAAAGAGATGAGAAAGGACTCCCCAGATTTATTGCGTATTCGCAGGATTGCTACACAAGAAGTAAATTCTGCTATCCGCGGTGTAAGAAAGAGTGGATTAAAGATTGATGAGATACTTATCTGTGATTCTCACGCCTCAGGTGAAAATCTTTTGATTGAAGAACTTGAACCTGGCGTGGAACTGATAAAGGGGACTCAGCGAAACTACTATATGATGGAAGGCTTGAATGAAAACTTTGATGTAGTATTTTTCATCGGTTATCATGCAATGGTTGGAACAGAAGACGGAATGATGGACCATTCTTATTCTTCAAGTCTGATTTATAACATCAAAATAAATGGGCAGTATGTTGGAGAATCCGAGATAAATGCAGGGATTGCGGGACATTATGGTGTTCCTTTAGGATTGGTTTCGGGTGATGATAAACTTATTCAGGAGATTAAAAGATTTTTTGGGCCTGGAGTTGAAACAGTCATTACCAAATCCAGTATTTCCAGATTCTGTGCAAAATGCCGTCATCCAGTTGATGTTCAGAAGGAGATAGAGTTAAAGGCGGGGCGGGTAGTAAGAAAGATAAACAGACTGAAGCCCTTTAAGTTTAAATACCCAATAAATGCGGAAGTTGAGATGATTAATTCACTCTTTGGTGATGCGATAAAGAGCCTACCCGGATTAAAAAGGGTCTCAGCAAGAAGATTTTTATTCAAATCAAAGGATATTCTTGAATTCTACCGCCAATTAATGCTCATCTGCGACCTCGCCGGCTATGCGAATTATGCTTCATCGTCGTCTTAGTGTAGGTTTACAGATTAAAGAATTGCAGAATATACAAGAATAATTTGCATTCTGTGTCAAACTAAAAATTCATTTTTATATTTTTATAATTATATAATAATAATATTGCGTAATTAAGCAATTAATTCTGTAATTCTAACAAAAATTTTCATAAAATTCTATTGTGTAATTTTCCCCCCATCCCTTGTATACAAAATTTAGTAATAAATCAACATTTATATATAGTATTCAAAATTTTTCCCGCATTTAGACTTTCTCTCATCTTTCAATAGCTTACCTTCAAATCCAGCATTATATTCATACTTGAAATTTTTTGGATTCTGATTAAATTATCTTATGCCTTTTTATGAATTTACGATTTCAACAAATAAGAGTGAAGAGTTGATTGATATCACCAGCGAAGTTGAAGAAATTGTCTCTGGTTCAAAGATCAAAAATGGAATTGTCCATATCTTCATTCCACACGCAACTGCAGGTGTGATATTGAATGAGAGCGCAGACCCGAATATCAAAACCGATTTTTTGAATGCACTTGAGCGGGCAATTCCTAAAAGGGCAAATTATTTGCATGACCATATTGACCGCAATGCTGCTGCCCATATCCGCAGTGCTATCGTCGGTTCAAGTTTGACAATTCCACTAAGAAATAATGGAATGGTCCTAGGCACCTGGCAATCAATAATGTTCTGCGAATTTGATGGTCCCCGCCGAACCCGTAGAATCATCGTTCAAATAATAGCAGAACCCCCCATTTCCACTTCGTAAGTGGAAATAAGGACTAAAAAAGACCACCAATATCTCACGAAATTTCGGATGTTTTTACTTCCACTTACGAAGTGGATGCTGGTTCAGAAGTTTCTTCTTTCCTGTCGGACTGTAGTTGATGGTCCGTGTCCAGGATAGATAATTGTATCTTCAGGCAAAATCAATATTTTGTTCATTATTGAATTTATCTCTATATCATAATCTCCATCATAAAGGTCAGTCCTGCCGATACCATCCTTAAATATTGTATCGCCACTAAAAAGATATCTATCATTCAATAAAATTGAAATGCCACCACTGGTATGTCCTGGGGTATGGATTATCTTTAAAGTGTGCTCATCAAATTTTATCACCTGCCCATCCTCAAGATAACCATCAGGTTTTAAAGGATTGCCTGATACACCAAAATATATGGCACCGCTTTTTTGTGGGTCAAGGAGTTTTTCTTCATCAAGCCTGTGGCAATAGATTTTGCTTTTGAATTCTTTTTTTAAGAATGGACAGCCTGAAATATGATCAAAATGGCAATGGGTTAGTATGACCATAGGAATTTCAGGGACTTCGCTTTTAAATTTTTTTATCAATGACTCTGCCTCCCCCTCAATGAAACCCGGGTCAATAACAATGCCAGATTTTCTATTATGAATCAAATACATATTCGTTTCAATGTAGCCCACGATGAAGGTCTTGATGATAGAATCACTCATATCTCTTCTCTTTTGGAATCTCCCCGGAACACTTTTTTGGATATCCTGTATTTATCATCCTATATTCCTCCTTTCCTTAATCTTCTTTTCTCAATCTTCCCTTATCCCCTTTTCCTCAATCCCCCCTTTATCCCCCTTTCCTAAAGGGGGAAAGAGGGGGAATTAACCCTTTCCTCAATCCTTTCATATCCCCCTTTCCTAAAAGGGGAAAGAGGGGGATTATTCCATTTCTAAAGGAAAACAAGGGAAAGATAATCATCATTCTGTAAGATAGTTATACATTTAACTTATTTATACGATTCAAAGAGTCTGCCCCATTCGGTGTTTAAGAATTTCCTGACAATTGGTTTACCGCGAACACTATACCAGTAGAAATCATGATAGGCACGAGAAGCTAAATAAGACCACGGGACAATCGGCGTGCGTAAAAGGAAATGCTCAAATGGTTTTAAAAATCCCCAGTATATTGCCTTTTGTCCCCTTGAGGCAAATGTATCCTCAACTTTGAAACCAAAATTCACATTGCTGATATCTTCTCCTACGACTTCTATCTCCTCAGGTTTTGCCTTTCCCAATCCCATCTCATGCGATAAATTCAAAAATTTTATAGACATTGGGTCAAATCCCATGATCTTTGATGCGATAGCATCAATCGCCACTGAGTCACCGCTGGCAAGGATATAATTTTTTATCTCGGGTTTCATCAATCTCGGTCCTGCACCGTTGCCGGCAAATGTTCCATCGGTCAAACAGAATATACCGGGATGGATTTCTTTTTGTATTTGCAACAAATCAACGAGTGTTTCATGAATTACCGCGTGTGTCCAGTGTCTATTATCATTCAACAAACCGCCAAACGCATTCTTCATTGCCCCGGTCATTGTAGTAAAGAAATGGGTTTTTAATGTCGGCAGATGGAATGCATTCTTGCCAATAAGTAGTTCAGGTATTTGAATACCATCTTTATACACCTTATCAAGCACCAACATCTTTACCTTGGGTCGGTAATATATCCACTTTACTTCTGGCTCGTATAGATATATGAATTTCAATCTATGTTTACGCATCACCGAATTTAGATGATTATTTTCAGCACCGAGTTTTGGGTTTATGACAACCGTGCGGTTCTGGGCAGGGATTAAATCCTTATAACCAAGTTTGAAAAGCGTAGATGCAACACCATCAAGTTGCCAGGGTGTTGTTGAACAGGCAGGATACCAGAAATGCCAGGAGATATTTATTTTTAAAATCGTAGGAACCCCTTTGGGTAAATGTTTTTCAACCTCAGCAAGTTTCAGACATTTTTCAATATCTTCAAGGATTGTCTTAGGGCTGGTTTTTACGACCGCTACTTTGGATTTCATCACACTATCTTCTTCTCGGCTTGCAGATTATCTCGCGAACCTCAAAATTGAAAAAGTCTTTGCCATGCCTTGGAACACACACAATTGCTGTATCAACACCCGAGCCTGTTCCACCAATTGAAATAATTTCTTTTCCATAAGGTATCAATCCTGCATCAAGAGCCATTATTGCAATCTCAACCGCCACCTTTATCCCTTCGCCAAATATCCTCAAGGTATTTGCCGCAATTTCTTCGGGTTCAAGGCCGCCAAATTTAAATCTGATAGCCCTGCCGAATCCACCAAAGAAATGGGTCCCTGTATACACCTTCGCACCCTTGTTCTTCAAAAATTCAATAACATTAGGTTTTATTTCCATCTCCCCTGGCTTCGCAAACCCTGCCTGATGGGTGACAACAACTATCTTTTTATCCTTTGCCTTTTGCAACAAAACCTTTGCCGAATATCCAGTGCAAGTCGCAACGACAATATGCTCAATATTTAATTCTTCTGCCCTTTTTACGGCAAGTCCAATCGTTCTTTGTGTATTAACCTTACCTGGCTTTTCAAAATAAGTAATTTCATATTTCATAGTGATAATTTTATCTTTATTTTATGTGAAGTCAAGATTCCAGATTGTTTACCTTAAGCGCCTTCGTTTTTTATAGAATGTTTTTTCAGTTTAAATAAAACCTTTTTAAAACCCGTAGTGGTAGACCTTGATCTGCAAATATTAAAAGCCGAATAAACTCGGCAATCACATTTAATTCAAAGTGTTTTAATTTCTAAATTTAGAGTCAAACGAATTTAACCCAAACAGATAATAAATCCCCCTTCAATTCCCCCTTTTCCAAATGGGGATATAGGGGAGCAGGCTCAGTTTTATTGCCCCTTGACAATGACAAAATTTGCATTATAATATTTAATAAGTTGCAGGATAAAATTAATTGAAAGGAGGCATTATGAAGTATCTCTGCCTTTTAATCTTCATACCCCTCATTGTAAATGCTGCACATTGTTTTATCTGGGACTATCCTGACACGGATTATGTATATGAACCAGAAATTGGAATGACGATTGATGACACATACTGGCT
>JBDRVV010000040.1 GCA_039802005.1 candidate division WOR-3 bacterium | reverse complement strand
GGTGATGGATATTCAGATGTTGTCATAGGTTGTCCGCCTTATGCCTATGTTTATCATGGTTCTTCAACAGGATTATCATCAACGCCGAACTGGACTGGTAGTGGAGTTATAAGTTATGGTTCTTCAGTTTCCACTGCGGGTGATGTGAATGGTGATGGATATTCAGATGTAATAATAGGGGCTGAATCTGCAACCAATGGGCAGTGGTTTGAGGGTCGTGCTTATGTCTATCATGGTTCTTCAACAGGTTTATCATCAACCCCGAACTGGACTGGCGAATCAAATCAGGCATATGCTAATTATGGTCATTCCGTCTCCACTGCGGGTGATGTGAATCGTGATGGGTATTCAGATGTGGTCATAGGGGCTCCAAATTATGACAATGGTCAGACCGATGAAGGTCGTGCTTATGTCTATCATGGTTCTTCAACAGGTTTATCATCAACCCCGAACTGGACTGGCGAATCAAATCAGTCAAGTGCTAATTATGGTCATTCCGTCTCCACTGCGGGTGATGTGAATGGTGATGGATATTCAGATGTGGTCATAGGGGCTCCAAATTATGACAATGGTGAGACCAATGAGGGTCGTGCTTATGTCTATCATGGTTCTTCAACAGGATTATCATCAACGCCGAACTGGACTGGTGAATCAAATCAGGCAGGTGCTAATTATGGTTATTCCGTCTCCACTGCGGGTGATGTGAATGGTGATGGATATTCAGATGTAATAATAGGTGCCCCATATTATGACAATGGTCAGACCAATGAAGGTTGTGCTTTTGTCTATCATGGTTCTGCAACAGGATTATCATCAACGCCGAACTGGACTGGCGAATCAAATCAGGCAGGTGCTAATTATGGTCATTCCGTCTCCACTGCGGGTGATGTGGATGGTGATGGATATTCAGATGTGATAATAGGGGCGATAAATTATGACAATGGCTCAACAGATGAAGGCGGTGTTTTTGTTTATCATGGAAATGAAAATTTGAGTAAGGTTGTAAGACTCAGACAGATGAGAACAAACCTTTCAACCCTGATAGTTCCACCTTTATTAACACATTCACAGAACTCTTTTGGTGTTTCAGCAAATCTTCTCTCCAGTTATGGAAGGGTCATTGGTAGAGCGCAAATAGAGGTAAAGACAATTAATACTCCATTTAATGGATTGGGTCTTACAGAATCAAACTGGATTAATCTGGGGACAGGCGGATATCAGTTTTCTCAAATAGTGAGCGGACTCACTAATAATACGTTATACAAGTGGAGGCTAAGGGTAAAATATCATCCCAAATATGGTAAAATAATACATTCAAGATGGTATTATATCGCAGGGAATGCACCAAACGAGGCTGATTTCAGAACAGGGATTTTAACAGGGGTAGAACAGGAAAAGGATACAGACAGACGATCGGGATATGGCTTAAGATACAGGATAGTCAAAGGTGGCGTGACTTTTGAGGTTGATGGGATTAAAGAAGGCAGGATAATTATTTATAATAGCCTTGGTGCTTTTGTTGATCAACTGAATATAAAGCAGGATAAGGAGATAATCTGGGCTAAATCTGTTCCACAGGGTGTATATTTTGCCAGGATAGAAGCGAATGATGGAGAGATTGACGACACTGGGGCTAAATTTGTGATTATAAGATAAAGGGCAAATCCCCCTGTTATCCCCCTTTTCTAAAGGGGATGATAGGGGGATTAAAAAATGCCTAAAGTGCATCATTTTGATGATGCGTTGTTTTGCATTGGAATGGAGTTGCCATCGGCTAATTCAAGCCCGCAGGACATTCCGTCCTGTGAAAATTGCAATCTATCAACTCCTTCCACTATCTTTGTAAGATATTTTTGATTCAAATCGTAGTGTTGACAAATGAGATATTTTTAATATAATTGTTTGTATTCTTAAAGGCAATAATTCGGCCCCATTATTGTCTTTATGAGTAGATAAAAAAAGGAGGTTTAGAGAGGAGATAATTATGGAAGTTATCAATGGGGCAGTGTGGGGAATAGAACAAACACGGGAAATAAACGGATTTAAGGAAGAGATCAAGGAACCGCTATCAAAAAGGATTTTTGATATTATACTGAGCGGAATAGGACTTATTTTGTCTTCCTGGCTCTGGTCCTTAATATGGATAGGAATCTGGTGTGAAGATGGCTCACCCTGTTGCATAAGACAATTCCGTATAGGGAAAAATGGTAAATTATTCAAGGTTATAAAATTCCGGTCAATGCGCAAAAATACCCTCAATGAAAGGATTAATATCCAGGCAAAAGATAACGACCCGAGAATTACGATTATGGGAAAAATTTTGCGTAAGACTGCCTTAGATGAACTACCCCAATTAATTAACATATTTATTGGTGATATGAGTTTTGTTGGTCCCAGGGCACTCCTGCCTGCAGAAATTGAACAGAATGACTGTTATTTACATGTATGGGAAATCCCCGGCTATGAAAAGAGAGTAAAAGTTCGCCCCGGGCTTACCGGTATCGCCCAGATATTTGCCCCGCGTGATCTACCAAGGCGGCATAAATTTAAATATGACCTTCTTTATATAAGAAAAATGAGTTTTCTATTGGATTTGAATTTGATAATAATTTCATTTTTAATTACCTTTAAGGGAACATGGGAGCGAAAGAGGAATAAATTGAATTTTTTAAAGGCTTCAAAATGGGGCTTGACAAGATAAGAATTTTGATTATAATCTATAATAGAATTGGAGAATAAGATGATATATTTATTCAATATAAAGGAGGTAACATGTTAATTGTATATGTCTTTTTATTTTCACAATTGTGTAGAACATCTGGATACCTTGATATTCCAACCGTTCCCCAGTACGACATAAAAGGTATGTGGGGGATTACTACTATGTTTTCTTTTCCAATGTATACAGATGATCCTAATCCCAATGATAGTATATTCGTTGACCCGAAGGATTTCTCAATGGCATTTAAATATGGATTCGGAAGAGGTGAATTTGCGATCTCTATGTTCACACCGACAACCTGGGTAGCGAGTGTGAGTTATCTACTCAAAGAAGCAAAAGAAAGTGGAACTGCGTGGTTCTGTGGTGTGGATGATATTTCTTATGCCAAGCATATCTCAACTGTCGGTGCTGGTGGTAATGATGGAACGATAGAAGAGATAAGTTATCACAAATATATGAATGGCAGACCATGGGAATTGTTTTCTGGCTATATCGCAATGCAGAAATATTTTGGCAGGGTAGCAAATTTTGTGTTAGGATTGGGCAGAGGCAGATTCGTTGGCTACGGCTGGCGCAGCCATATATTCAATACCGATTTTCTTGTTCTGGGCAATGACTACAGGACAAAAGACCATTCCTGGTGGGCATTGGGGCTATTTATGGGTGGTTCTTTGAAATTTCCGTTCGGGCTTGAGGCATCCGTAGAGATGGATGGCAGGGATGCAAATGTTGGTTTAAAATACCATTTTCCAGTTGTTACCGCAACACTTGCACTTTGTAAGGTTGAATATTTGGGCAATTTCAGACCCTGGTCCCCACGCTGGACATTCGGTCTTGAAGGGAATAATCGCACTGCAGTATCAGCGCCTAAAGTTGGCTCCATTGAATGTGTGATACAGGACCAGACAACAAAAGAATTATTACCAAATTGTGTCGTTGATATAAAGGAGATTAACAAAAGATATCGCGCACCCGCAGGGACATTTAGTTTAAGTTTACCCGCAGGCAATTATACAATAACGGTAACCACTCCGAATTATGTTGATTACATTGCAAAGGTGAGCGTGAAATCCGGTGTAAAAAGCAAATTAGTTTTTAATTTGAAGAAGACAGAAGAGGCGATACAGCGAGAAATCGCTGCAATGGAAAAAGAAAAGTCTATAAAGACCTATCTCTCCCAGGGCAAGATATACTTCTCTGAAGGCAATTTGAAAGAGGCGAAAAAGGCATTTGAAATGGTTCTTTCTTTAGACCCTGATAATAAAGAAGCAAAGGATTATCTTGCAAATATTGAAACTCGCAGGACAGAATTGATAAATGCATATCTAACTGAAGCAAGAAACCGAGAAAAGGCAAATGACCTTGCAAAGGCGATTGAGTTTTATCAAAAGGTGCTCGACCTTGATCCACAGAATACCGAATCGAGTGAAGCAATCAATCGTTTGAAAGCAAAAGTGGCGCAGGAAAAGAAACCGCCGACGACAACCAAGCCAAAGGAACCTACCAAGAAAGCAACTGCTGAAGAGATAGAGGAACTCTATAAAAAGGGAGTGAGTCTGTTTTCAGCAAACAATTTTGATGAGGCATTGAAGGTATTTAATCAGGTTCTTGCCCTTGACCCAAATCACAAAGGAGCAAAGGATTACAAAAAGAGAACCGAGGCGAGGTTGAAGGTTTTGAAAGGTGGCGAGTAAAAAGAAAATAAGGAAATTGATTTTGTTTTTTGGTGCCTGCCATTAATGGCAGGCACTTTTGTTATTAATAATTGACATTTTTAAATTTTTGCATAAAATCATAATAAGTCTATGAATATTGAATATTTGCTGATTCAAGCCAAAAGGAGTGCCAATGGCATGGGCAGGTAAAAACCATCTTGATAATCTTGAAGAGATACTAATGAATCTTCAATGGTTAATTCAGCCTGATACGGTAATCACTGAGCTACCTTATGACCTTGAATTTCTCAAAAGACCCGATGTAGAAATATTCGCCGAATGGTGTCCAAAGGCAGTGAGTAAACAGGAACTTGAGGAAGGAAGATATACAATTAATAAATATCTTGTTAAATTTTTCATTGATAAAACATATCCGCAGTTATCTGAAGTTGGTAAAAAAGAAAAGATAGATAAAATAATCCAAGATATACATAAATTCCTTAAAAAACCAACTTATGAACCGATTTATTTAAATAGTGAAACTATTGAAAAAATTCTTGAAGAAACAAATAATAAGCCAGGGGAGACTCATGTTGATAAAACGAAGAGACGGATAAAAGTTGCAGTTTCACTCCGCTGGCTCCAGAATAAAAGTCTCTTTAGCAAACTTAGTGAAAAGACACAGCATTATATCCGGCGTATTGGAGACCTTTACGGTCTTTTAAATCAAAATCAATACATTGATACTACTTCTTTGCATAATTATGCAATATGTCAAGAAGACCTTTCAGTTTTGCTTGATGACTACGAAACCAAGATTGAACTCACGCTCTTAACTGCTGACCAGGAAATAAAAAAGGCAAAACAACGCATAGGTGGAATAAATTATAATGGCTTGGGTGTTGTTAGAGAACCCTTGAACAGAATAAAAAAATTTATTGAAAAAAGAAGCGATTCAGATTATGACGAAATGGAGCGTTTTAAGGATTCTATATTTATAACGATTATTTTGAACTATATAAAAGATCCCTATATTCAGAAAACACCAGATGCAAAGAATGTGATTAATTTGGTTGTTCCGATCTATATAAAATTTAAAAATCTTGATGTATAGTTTTTCATAATTATTGACAATTTATAAATTTTGAATATAATAGATAATTGATGAAGCAGGGGATATTAATACTTGAAGATGGAACAATAGTTCAAGGCAACGGTCTTGGTCCTGATAAATTTGTTTATGGTGAACTTGTTTTCAATACCGCAATGACCGGATATGAAGAGGCTTTCACTGACCCATCCTATGAAGGTCAGATTTTATTAATGACCTACCCATTGATCGGGAATTATGGATTTAAATTCAAACATCAGGAGTCAGATTCTCCGAAGATTCGCGGGCTCGTAATAAAAGAGCCCGCTTTTTTTTCAACAAATACCAGAAAGATTGAAGATTATCTTGAGGAAAATAATTTACCCTGTATATGGGGTATAGATACACGCAGACTAACGCTTAAATTGAGGTATTATGGAACAATGAAGGCAATACTCTCGGTTTCTAAAGGTAATATCAACATAGAAAAATTGACCAGAAAAATTAAAAATATGTCCCATCCACATTCAGAAAATTTGGTGAGACAGGTTTCTTGCAAAAGAATTCTATTCCACAAATGTCAAAATAAAAATAAAGTTTTGCTCATTGATTGCGGTGTCAAAAAAAGCATTATCAATTCTCTTTTAAAATATTCTTCAGTCATTCAGGTTCCTTATGATGCGGATTTTGAGACAATAAAAAAATTAAATCCCGATGGAATTGTGATTTCAAATGGTCCTGGGAATCCTGCACATCCCGAAATTATAAAGACCACGGTTAAAACACTTAAAAAATTGATAATATCTGGATATCCTGTTTTTGGAATATGTTTGGGACATCAGTTATTAGGGCTTGCATTAGGTTTAAAAACATATAAATTGAAATTTGGACATCGTGGGTATAACCATCCTGTCCAGTTTTTAGAAAACAAAAAGATTTACATTACTTCCCAGAATCATGGTTATGCAATTACTAAGGAAAGTAAAAATAAAGAGATTATCTTTGACTGGATTAATATAAATGATAGAACTATTGAAGGTATGCGACATAAATCTCTCCCAATTTTTTCTGTTCAATTTCATCCTGAAGCATCACCAGGACCTTATGATACTTCATTCCTTTTTGAGAAATTTTTCAAAATGATAAATGCCGAAAAGAAAGGATATTAAAAAAGTTTTGATTATCGGGTCTGGACCGATTATCATCGGACAGGCTGCAGAATTTGATTTTTCCGGTTCTCAGGCAAGCAGGTCTTTGCGTGAAGAAGGATACCAAACCATAATTGTCAATTCTAATCCGGCAACAATCCAGACTGACCTTGAGACTGCAGATGTTGTTTATATTGAACCCCTTACACCCGAAATTTTGGCAAAAATCATAGACAAAGAGAGACCAGAGGGACTCTTGCCGGGTTTTGGCGGGCAGACAGGATTGAATTTATCGTATGAACTTGCGCGCCGTGGTATTCTTGAGAAATTTAAAGTGGAATTGCTCGGTTCAAATCTTCAGACGATTGAAATGGCAGAGAATAGAGATCGTTTCCGTGCCCTTATGAATAGAATTGGCGAGCCTATTCCTCGGAGTTTTGCTGTGCATAACTATGATGAGGCACTTAAGGTTCTGAAAGATATGAATTTTCCTCTTTTGATTCGCCCTGCTTACACGCTCGGTGGAACTGGAAGCAGTGTTGTCTATGACAGAGACCAGTTTTATGATGCGGTGATGACCGGGTTAATCCGATCACCGATTAAACAGGTTTTGATTGAAGAAAGTGTTTTGGGCTGGAAAGAATATGAATATGAGGTAATGCGCGATAATAACGATAATTGTATTATAATCTGCAATATGGAGAATATTGACCCGATGGGGATACATACTGGTGAAAGTATGGTGGTTGCACCTGCCCAGACATTGACCGATAAACAGCATCAGGAGTTGCGTTGTGCGGCGATAAAGATTATCCGTTCATTAAAGATTGCTGGTGGATGTAATATCCAGTTTGCGGTTAATCCTGAAAAATGGGAATATCGAGTTATTGAGGTCAATCCGCGGGTATCGCGTTCTTCAGCACTGGCATCAAAGGCAACTGGATATCCCATCGCCCGTGTGAGTGCAAAGATAGCAGTTGGGCTAAATCTTGATGAAATTCCCAATGCCATTACAAAAAAGACTATGGCGGGATTTGAACCGGCACTTGATTATGTTGTAGTAAAGATTCCCCGCTGGCCCTTTGACAAGTTTCCTACCGTTGACCGCAGAATTGGCACCCAGATGAAATCCACCGGCGAAGTAATGGCTATCGGTTCTACGATAGAAGAAGCATTCCTTAAGGCAATTCGTTCTCTGGAGATTGATAAGTGCGGTCTTGAACCTGATAACTGGAAAGAATATGAGTTGATAAGAGAATTGCAGGAGCCGACGGACCGCTTTATTTTTGCAGTTGCTGAAGCCCTTCGGCGTGGATATACAAAGAAGAAGATAGCAGAACTCAGCAAGGTAGATGAATTCTTTATATCAAAGATTGAAAATATTGTCAAAATGGAAAAATTAATCAAAAGACAGGATGTGTCATTGCAATTACTTACTATGGCAAAGAAGATGGGATTTAGCGATGAATACATAAGTAAAATATCAGGGATTAAGCGGGATGAGATAATGGCAAAACGCATTGAAAATAACATTATCCCCGTATTCAATATTGTAGATACCTGTGCCGGTGAATTTGAGGCTTACACGCCATATTACTATTCAACATACTGGGGTGAGGTTGATAACAAAAAGACAAGGCGCGGAAATAGAAAGAATATTCTGGTTGTTGGCTCTGGTCCGATAAGGATCGGGCAGGGTATAGAATTTGATTATGCCTGTGTCCATTCAGTAATTGCGTTAAGGGAGATGGGTTATGAAGCAATAATTATTAATAATAATCCTGAGACAGTTTCCACTGATTTTGATGTTTCAAACCGTCTTTATTTTGAACCATTGAGACTTGAGGATGTATTAAATGTGATATTTAAAGAAGAACCTTATGGAATTATTTTACAATTTGGCGGGCAGACATCTATAAATCTTGCAATGCCATTATATGAGGCGATTAAAAAATATAGGCTAAATACAAAAATCCTTGGAACAAGTCCACTTGATATGAATCTTGCTGAAGACCGCAAGGCTTTTTCTTCAATTCTTAAACAACTCAATATCTTTCAACCGCCATTTGCTACGGGTTTCAGTTTTGATGAAGTAAAAGATATCGCAAGAAAAATTGGCTATCCAGTTCTGGTCCGTCCGAGTTATGTTCTTGGTGGCAGGGCAATGGAGATAATATATGACGAGTTAGAACTCGAAAAATATATGAGACTGGCAGTGAAGGTTTCTCCAGAACATCCAATCCTCGTTGATAAATATATTACAAATGCAACAGAGGTTGATGTTGATGCATTGTGTGATGGCAAGGATGTTTTTATCGCCGGAATTATGGAACATATTGAACAGGCAGGTGTGCATTCCGGAGATTCATATTGCGTGATACCACCGTTGAGTCTATCAAAAAAGACGATAAATGAAATCAAGCAGATTGTTTTTGATATTGCAATTGCGCTCAAAACCATAGGTTTGATAAATATACAACTGGCAATACAGAATGGAACGGTCTATGTTCTTGAGGCAAATCCAAGGGCATCAAGGACAGTGCCGTATGTTTCAAAAACAATAGGTATTCCACTTGCAAAGATTGCAACCAAGATTATGTTAGGATATAAAATTAAAGATTTTAACCTGCCGGCAGAAATGAAATTAGATTTTGTTTCCGTTAAAGGGCCGGTATTTCCTTTCCTAAAACTCCCTGGTGTTGACCCTATTCTCGGTCCGGAAATGAAATCCACTGGCGAGGTAATGGCTATAGATAAGACATTCGGTGGTGCATATTACAAGGCAATCCTTGCGGACAATAAATTTGCCAGTTCAGGAACGGTGTATATAACGGTGCGTGATGAAGATAAGAAAGAAATTGTAAAGATTGCAAAAGAATTAAAATTGCTTGGCTTTAAAATTGTCGCAACGAGGGGAACTGCTCAATATCTAAGTGAAAACGGCATAAATGTTGAGACTGTTTATAGGATAAGTGAACATAAATCACCCAATGCCCTTGATATGATGCGGCAGGGAAAGATAGATCTGATTATCAATACCCCGACGATGAATTACAGTGCAAAAAGGGATGGTTATACAATGCGACGTCTTGCAGTAGAATTGAATATCCCATTTATTACCGCGCTTAAATCGGCTTATGCCGAGATTGAAGCAATAAAATTCGCCCGTAAACGCAAAATGCAGGTAAGACCGATTAATGAAATTTGAAAGATAAAAAAATAAATGTTTTCTGCCTTTGATAATTCTGTTTATCAAATAAAAATATAACCAATGGCGCCATGATTTGATAAATTAAAAAGAGAACAAATTTAATTAAAGTAATGGTTAAACAAAAATCTTAATAAATAAAATTTTTAGTTAGTTTTACAAATGTGTTAGTCTGTACTTATATCTCTATCTATCCTACCCCTTTTTAATGAAGCGAAGATGCCGATAATACACAATCCGGTAAAGATATAAAAAGAAATTTTGAGGGCATTTAAAAATAACGGATAAACATCGGGTGTAATTTTTATCCTGCCCATTGTTAGTGAAAAAACCAACATTACAACGCCCATACTTGACATCTGTCCTAATAACCTCATTGTTGCCAGGGTGCTTGAGGCAATACCATAATATTCTTTTGTAATAGAACTCATCACAGCATTCGTATTGGGTGAAGAAAAAAGGGCAAACCCAAGTCCCAGGACTATTAAATATACAGTGATAAAATTAACAGCAGTTCCTGTATTTATGAACGATAAAAAAAATAATCCCAAACTTGTTAAACCCATACCGATTGAGGCGATTATTCGCGGTTGAACACGGTCAGAAAGCCTGCCGGCAAGTGGTGAAAGAATCGTCATCGTCACCGGCTGGGCAATGAGAATGAGTCCGGCACTTTGTGGCGAAAATCCCTTTAAATACTGAAGATACAGACTGAGAAGAAAAGAGACCGCATTTGTAGCGCCGTAATTGATAAGGGCAGCGAGGTTTGAGAAAAAGAAGGAAGGATTAATTTTGAAAAGTTTTATGTTTAATAAGGGATTGACAGTCTTTGATTCCCACTTGATAAAAAGAATGATAAAAATAACACCGATAATTATTAAAATTGCCCCTGAAGTTTTTGGTAATAGGGAAAAGCCATACATTAAAAAGAAAAGCATTGGGCTATAAATCAAAATGCCTAAATAATCGAAATCTTTAAATATGGATTTTTGTTTTTCAGTCTTTAGAAAAATAATTATAAAAATCAACATTAAAAATCCCAAAAATGAATTGCTGAAAAATATGCTGCGCCAGCCAAGATTTTGCGTCAAAAAACCACCGATAAATGGACCGAGTGAGAGCCCAAGATATACTCCTGCAACATTTATTCCCAGAACCCGACCCCTTTGCTGGAGTGGAAAAGCACCGGTCAGAATCGCAACAGATGTTCCAAATATCATTGCCCCACCGGTACCCTGTAAAATTCTCAAAATTAGAAACAAACTTGTATCATTTACAATCCCACCAAAAAGCGAGAAGATAGCAAAGATTGTTACACCGAGAAGAAAAACTCTTTGCCGCCCTATCATATCAGCAATCCTGCCTATGGGCACAAGGCTCATTGCCGCTGCCAGTAAATAAGATGTAGGAACCCAGCTTAATAAAAGGGCATTCATATTGAATTCTTTACCAATGGCTGGTAAAGCAACATTCAGGGATGAACCCATAAAAGGGGTTAAAAATGAGCCTATGGTCGTGACAAAAAGGATTATGTTTCTTTTGTGAGGCTCAACCACAGCTTCATTACTTAAGATGTTCATATCCAGTAGGATAAATCTTCTTCAATCTCTTGTTGGTTGAGATATATACCCCTGCGCCTTTTTCTATTCTTCCAATTTTAAAGAGTTTTATTTTTGGGAAATTTTTTATTTTTTTACCTGTAATTAATAATTCAAAATCTTCACCAGCAGAGAGGATGAATTGTACAGGCGATATTTTTTTCAATTTACATAGCAATTGAACTTCTGGGTGAACCGGTATATTTTCAATGATGACCTTAACCTTGCTTTCTTCAGAAAGATGAAAGGCATCGGTTGATAAACCATCGGAAGTATCAATGCTGGCATTGAGATATTTTCTTAACTTCAGTGCCTCATATATTCTTGGTTCAGGATAAAGGTGCCTTTTTATTGATTCCGGAAATAAATTCTTTTTGTATCCTTCGCCGAGAACTATTCTACCAGTTTCGGCAAGCCCGAGATAACCTGTAGTATAAAGACAATCACCGGGTTTTGCCCCTGACCTTAATAATGGTTTTTCTGCCTTTCCCACAACCGTGATCGTTATACCCCAGAATGGACTTTCAATTATATCACCGCCTGATATATCACATTGAAATTTTTTGCAGACAGTAGAAAAACCTTTGTACAATTCTTTTATTTCTGAATCTTTTGTTTTAGATGGAAGATATAAACTGATAAGGGCACAAATAGGTTTTGCCGACATTGCAGCAAGATCTGAAAGGCTTGCACCCATTGTCCTAAAGCCCAATTGACAAAACGAAAAATATTTGAAATTAAAATGGATTTTTTCCGCAAATGAATCAGTAGAAATTACTATTCCATTTTTTAATACCATCGCATCATCACCTATGCCCACGGCAATCTCATCACAACGCTGCGGAAATTTTTTTCGTATATATTTAATCAAGGATAATTCAGACATTAGTCCAACAGATTTAGGTATTTAGGCATTTTGAATTTTAGGAATTTGAGATTGTTATACATGAAACTCAACTATATCGCCATCATGCAGGACATAATTTTTTTCAACACGCTGTCCACTGAAACCTTTATCATTCCATAATCTTGTAAATTTTAAATTTTTCTTAAAATCTTTATGGATATGTTCAGCCGCTTCAATTACAGTGGCACCACTTTTCAAAACTATTGGTTCTTTTTTTATTGGTGGCTGACCAATCTTCTTTGTATACACCCGTATAATATCAAGGTTTTCAAAAATTAAATGTCTTAGAGTCTCTATATTTAATGCAGTGATTGTAGAGATTTTCAGGATATTGAATTTATTTTGATAAAATTCCAAAAATACCTCACTATTTTCTTCACCTTTATTTACATCACTTTTGTTTAAGAGAACAATCGTTTTTTTTGCCTCAAGTTTTTCTTTTTCAATATATATATTTCTTGATTCAAGTTCTCTTTTGATTATTTCCATTTGTTCCAGAAGGTCATCACTTGATGCATCAAGTAATATCAAAAGCAGGTCTGCAAAACGAAAAGCCGCATATAACCAAGCCGGGGCACTCTCTGAGACGGGAGGGGTATCTACAATTTGAATCTTTATATCTTCATATTCCATCATACCAACCTGGAATGTTGTTGTGGTAAAAGGATATGGTGCAACTTCAACATTTGTGCGCGTAAGAAGGTTAAGTAAAGAAGATTTTCCTGAATTGGGGAGACCTACGAGAAGGACCTGACCAGCACCCTGTCTTTCAACCTGATACCAGGCAGGAGAACCACCTGATTTTTTGCTATGTTCCATCATTTCCTTTGTCTTTGATATTTTTGCCTTTAGTTCACCCTGGAGTTTTTCAGTCCCTTTATGTTTTGGGATTATAGCAAGCAATTCCTGTAGATAAAATAGTTTTTCCTGTAAAGTCTTAGCCTCCCGGTATTTCTTTTCTACTTCAAAGTATTGTGGTGGCAGATTCGCTGGCATAGAGAATTTTATCTAATTTTTGGAATTCGTCAACTGCTTAATTTATTTTTCTTGACTTTTCCTTAATTTTAAGTATAATGTTTTATGAAGAGAACATATCAACCAAGCAGAAGAAAAAGAAAAAAGACCCATGGTTTCAGGGCACGGATGAAAACAAAAACTGGAAAAAAAGTTTTGAGCAGAAGAAGAAAAAAGGGTCGGAAACGTCTGGTCGTTTAAAGAGTGATTTGTCTGCAATAAGGGCGCGATTTGGTATTGATAAAAAAGAGGTTATTCGTAAAAAAACTGAAATAAAAGAATTATTTTCTGACGGAAAGAGATTAAATTTTAAGAATTTAGTTATAATTTATAAACCTGACCTCTGTTCGAAGGTTGGTTTCTTTGCCTCCGGGAAGCTCAAAGGCGCAGTTAAACGGAACCGGGTTAAAAGAATTTTAAGGGAGGCATATCGGATGAACAAGGAGATATTTATGGGGTTTAAGGTAATTTTTTATGCAACTGGCTTGCTTGATGCCAATGAAGTGTTAAACGCATTTCGGGTCTTTAAAAAGGAGTGTTTTAATGGACGAAATTAAGTCTGGCATCAAGATTTTCTTTTTTGTTAAAATATTAATTTTTTTAATAAAATGCTATCAAAAAACTTTGGGACTCGTATTGCCTAATACCTGCAGATTCACGCCTACCTGCTCAAATTATACTATTGAAGCCTTATCCAGATTTGGAATCTTTAAAGGAAGTCTTATGAGTATTTATCGAATTTTGCGATGTAATCCTTTTTGCAGTGGTGGCTATGACCCGGTAGTATTGCCTAAAAAGGGAGAAAAATATGGATAACGATCAGAAAAGGACACTCACTGCATTTTTATTAATTATCGTAATCCTTTTAGTCTGGAGTTTTATTGCCAAACCAACCCAAAAAGTTACAGAAAAGAAAGAAAGTATATTATCTGACACAGTGAAGACAACGACTCCGGAGAGTGAAAATTTACCTATTCTTAAGGATACAATTGTGATTGATAAGGATAACTATCGTATAAATTTCTCATCTGCCGGTGCGGGAATCAAAAGTTTTTATTTAAAAAAATATGACGCTGAAATTGTTAAAGAAGGTGGATTGCTCTTTTCAACAAAAATATCTGATTCATTAGTTTATTTTTCACATTATTTTGACAATGATTCCATAGTATTCTATTCAACGATAAACAATAAATTACTTTCTAAAACTTATTATTTTAACGAAAATTACGGCTTTACTCTTAAGATAAATTATCCAGATAAAATAGAACAGGTGTTAAGTTTGAAAAGTGGTTTGAATGTAACAGAAAAAAAGAATCAGAATGATGACCTACGCTACTTCAATGTATATGTCAAAAGCAAAACTTTCACTAATATCACAAAAGAAATCAAAGACCAACTCGCATACAAAAATGGTTGGGATTGGATTGCATTGAGAACCAAATATTTTGCCTTAATAATCAATAATATTGAAAATGTGAGAAATACAAAATTTTATAAACTCTCAAAATTAACTGCTAACGAGGAAATTTCTATCGCTTATCTTGGTTGTGCAATGTCGGGTAATACAAATCGCTATGGACTTGAATTATTTGCGGATTCTTCCTTTACTATTTCTGTATTAGTATTACCAGTTAAACCAAATGAACTCGCTGGATATAAAAAGGGCTATGAACAGATTGCGAGCGGCGGGATATGGGGACCCATTGAAAAAGTAATTATTTTTATTTTAAATTTCTTTTATTCGTTTTTGAAAAATTATGGATTTGCGATAATGATTTTCGCACTTTTGTTTAAGATAATTTTCTTCCCGTTGTCTCGTCAAATGCTAATCTCCCAACAACAAATGCAACTTCTCCAGCCCGAATTGAAAAAAATTCAGGAGAAATATAAGAATGACCCGCAGGCTTTAAATAGAGAAATGATGCATCTTTATAAGGTCTATAAAGTCAATCCATTTTCGGGTTGTCTTCCTCTTTTGATTCAATTTCCGATATTCATTGCCCTTTATCAAGTTCTCTCAACAGCCATTGAATTTCGCCGTGCTCCTTTTATGCTCTGGATTGTTGATTTGTCTCTAAAAGACCCATATTATATTCTACCAATTGCAATGGGTGTATTAATGCTTATACAATCGTTGATGACAACGATTGACCCAAGGCAAAGATTTATGGTGATAATGATGCCTTTGGTAATGATATTCGTATTCCTGAATTTTCCTTCAGGATTACAATTATATTGGTTTACATATAATATACTTTCAATCTTAGAAAATTTACTGATAAAGAAAAAAGTTTTTCGTTAATTTTTAAAAAGCCATCGGATTGTCCGGTGGTTATTTAATTAAAATATAGAGGAGGCACAATGAAAATGATAGAGGCTACAGGAAAAGACCTGAATGATGCGCTCGCTCAGGGAATAAAAACATTAGGGGTTACCCTGGATGAGGTAACCTATGAAATTCTTTCTCAAAGTGAAACAGAAACCAAGGTCAGAATAACAATTAAAGAGCCTCGCCAGTATCTCCAGATCCTTACCAACTATGTGTTAACCAGTATGGGCTTTAAAGTCGGGGTTTCAGTGAGTAAGGATGAACAGGGTTATACAGTAAACATAAAGACCAAACAAAACGATGCACTACTTATCGGTAAAAATGGTGAACATTTATGGGCTTTACAATACATAATCTCCAGGCTTGCAAAAAGGTTCTATTCTAATATAAAACTGCTGATAGATGTCAACGGCTATCGTCAGCGTAAAACTAATTTTTTAAGAAAAAAAGCCGAGGCAATCGCGCGCATTGTTATTCAGACGGGACGAGAAATGGCGCTTGACCCGATGACACCCCGTGAAGAAAAGATAGTAGCTAATAAAATAAATGAATTAAAAGGTGTGAAGTTATATACAATCGGACGAGGCGCGAACCGAACCGTGATAATAGCACCCTCAGGAGAAAATAAAGAAGAAAAGAAAGAGTAAAGATGTGAATGATACGATTGTTGCTTGTGCTACACCAACAGGTTATTCAAGTATTGCGGTAATTCGTGTTAGCGGTGAAAACGCTATTAATTTAGTTAAAAAAATTTTTGTTTCCAACCAGAATATTTCTGTCTTTCAGTCTGGACATATATATTACGGCAAAATCATAGAACCGAATACCCGGGAGACCATTGATTATGTAATGACCAGTATATTTTTTGCACCCAATTCTTATACGGGTGAGAATGTAGCTGAAATATCGTGCCATGGTAATCCATTGATTGTTGATAAAATAATAAAAATTTTAATAAGTATCGGCGCAAGACTTGCCTTACCAGGTGAATTTACAAAAAGGGCGTTTCTCAATAACAAAATTGATTTGATACAGGCTGAGGCTGTTCTGGATACAATTTACGCTCAGTGTGATGTAATAAGAAAAGCTGCGGTATATCAACTTGAAGGTAAATTATCAGACTTCCTTATGGAGGTAAAAGAAAAAATCGTTGGACTGCTGACGATGGTTGAGGCAAACATAGATTTTCCAGACGAAGAAGAAACAGATATAGACCTGGATAAGGTTAAAAATGAAATTAGTAAGATACAAGAACAGCTAAAAACTTTATTGGAAAATTCTGAACAGTCAATAAAAATAAAACAAGGCTATTCGGTCGTTATTGCGGGACGACCCAATGTTGGCAAATCAACCCTTTTTAACAGACTTTTAGGATTTGAGCGTGCTATTGTTCACGAAACACCCGGGACGACCAGAGATTTTATTGAAGAAAAATTAGAGATAAACGGAGTTTTGATAAAATTAATTGATACTGCCGGTATATTTAATTATGCAGACGGAATTGATAATATTGCAAGCAAAAGAAGCGAAGAGGTTTTAAAAGGTGCAGATTTAATATTACTTGTTTTTGACGGATCAGAAGCAATGAACGAACAGGATACCTTTCTTTTTAATCTTACAAAAGATTTAAACAAAATTTTTATAATAAACAAAATTGATTTGAATATAAAATTAAAAGAAAGCGAAATATTACCAGATGCGATAAAAATATCGGCAAAAAATGGAGAAAATATAGATTTATTAAAAAAGATTGTTAGAGAACGACTGCTCTCTGAATTTTTTAAAGAAGACAAGTTGATTCTCCGACAACGACAGATTGATTGTTTGAAAAGGATTTATCAAACGCTTGATAATATTAGAGAAAATCATACGCCTGAAACGATAGCGTTTGAATTGCATTATGCCCTTGATATAATCGGTGAACTTACAGGCAGGGTTTTGCGCGAAGATATAATCAATAAAATATTTGAAGAATTCTGTATAGGTAAATAACTATCGTTTTACGATCGCAACACCTGGTTCAAAACACAATTGCCAGAGACTGTCCATCTCATTATAATTAAATTTTGGTTTTTCAAAAACGATTAATTCATAAATCTGTTTCTGGGTTCTCAATTCATTAAAGATATCTTTATAATAAATTGGGGCGTCTATGAATTCTATTGATTCAATACTCTTTGCCTTTTTCTTAAAGGGCATTAATTGTTCATTTATTGTAGGGAATATATTTGAATTTAGAAATAAAATGTGCTTTTCGTCTTTAATTAAGTTATCTTCTTTTTTTATTATTTTTCTTCTTTCTGCTCCTGTAAATTTATTTATTTTCATATCACGGGGCATTTGATTATCCGTTAAAATTATATCCCCAGAAATGTTAAATAGTATATTCGGTGGTGTTGCGGTAATGACATAATTTATTTTATAGGATTCACAAAGCGTATCTACTTTTTGGCTGATTAAACGGGGTATGTTTGAATGATAAATGATTGTATCATACCCTAAGAAAATGTTTATCAAGAATATTATAACACAAATATAGGTCCGCAATTTTTTAAATTTATAAATGAAACACGCA
>JBDRVV010000039.1 GCA_039802005.1 candidate division WOR-3 bacterium | reverse complement strand
ACTTTATAGAGCGTAGCAACTGTCTTCCCAGGTAAAACCCTGCTTATTACTTTATTCGCACCTTCCCCCGCAACCTGAGCAATCCCACCAAAAACAGCATCTTTAACAACATCACCAATATTAGTCTTCTGCCCCGAAACCGCCCTCACACCCACACCAATCACCGCATTACCCACCGCCCCAACACCACTCTGTACCGCTAACCGGGTTGCGATTGTCGTTCCGATACTCTGAGCAATGGCTGAACCTAGCGTAGCAACACCTCCAGAAGATATTCCCGCTGCAACTGCAATACCAAAATCTTTCCATGTATACCCAGACTGATTAAATAATTGATTCTTAATCACAATATCCGCAGTCACACCAACCGCTACACCAATACCATAAGCAGCTATAAGTGGCAATTCACCATCAGGATCTATGAATCTCACTGGATTGTTCAAACAATAAATATACGGATTGAGGGTGCGGGGGTCCTGGGAATCAAACTTCCCTAATGGATCCGGGGTCAAGAATCTACCCAGCCATGGATCATAATACCGCGCACCAAAATAATAGACCCCACTATTTTCATACTCCTTACCCGTAAACCGATGCGTATTCTTAAAACTGCCAACAGAAGTCAACTGCTCCCCAAACGCCCTGAAGGATTCCGATTTTATTGTTACCCAGTTTTTGTTCATTATCTTTATCGGCGAACCTAAGGCATCACACAGATAGAAATAAGGCTCGCCAAAGGCATCAATTTTACACAAATGCGTATTGTTCAAATATACATATTTCGCCTCATTGGGACTCGGCACCGTGCCGCCCTCAAGCCGAAAATTATCTATCCAGCAGGTACCGGTTCCGGCAAACTTTACCACAAAAACAATAATCTGGGTAGTACCCGATGGAATATCCGAAGCATATATCGGCAATATTGCCTGCACCCAATCAGTGGTCCCGGTTATCAAATTTCCACACTTACTCCCAATATAACTCGACCCATTGTAAAAATCAACCTGCAATCTCGCACCATTGGTTAAATCCTGCGTCTTGATATAAACACTCGCCACCATTGGCACCGGACAGTCAGCAAGATGAACGGTCTGATAAAAACCCTCTCCCGCCTCAGGCTTGCTCGTCCCCCTTATCGCATAAAAACCACTTTTCACCACATCACTCACCAATGTCCAGGTGCAACTACCCTGTGGTGTATAAGTCCACCAGGGTGCCCAATTCGTGCCATTCTCAAAATTTGGATTCTTTAAGAGATTGGGTGTATCATCAGTCTCGTATATCACCCGATTTTGCTCATCGGTGATAAAAAATGTCTTACTACCACCTATACCCTGAGTAACCATCTTAACCCGATTTCCTTTACCATCATAAAGATAAGTATAAACCTCATTTATTACTTTTTCATCTTTCGGTGTATCCATACGCTGCCTTTTTATTAATTCGTTCCGATAATTATACATATTTTGATAATTTCGGCAAGAGATAAGATTACCACTGGCATCATTTACACAATCCCAGGGACCAGCTGAGACCAGACGGGAAGTATTGGGTGTATATTGATAATTTGTAACATCACCATCCTCAATCATCTGAATACGATTGTGCAAATAATTATAACTGTAGATGATATTTTTGTTTATTTCACCCGTGTATTGTTCGTTAATCAGCCGATAAATATAATCATACCCATATGTAGCATTATAACCATCGCGTGCTTCAAAAGACACATTGCCCACATTATCATAATCATAATCCCGAATCACCGAGCCATTTAGCCGAATCTTATCCAGCCAGTCCCGAAGATAATAAGAAAATCCCGCCGCATAACCACGGGTAATGATTGAATCAGGCTTCTCATTTTCTTTATAATGAATCTTTGCCAGCCAGATATCGCCACCAGTCTTGACCGTATCACAGAGCATAAGACCGTTCAATTTATAAACTATTGTTTCATCATCCGGATAAACAATCTTTATTAAATTATCCTGGGCATCATATTCATAACCAATCCGCAAACCACCAATCGGATTATCCCCTCTGTAAACCGTCTTGCTTATCACCCGACCCCTCTTATCATAAGAATAAACTGCCATATACTCACAATTTATCCCGTCTTTGGAGATCAATTCCCGCACCAGATTACCTTTGGGATTCGTTGAACCATTATAACTCTGGTCATAAAATCGCTTTATCCTCCAGGAGCCATTTGTGGGATAATCTGGGTTATTTGCCTCAACCCTTGTTGGATTAATCCCTGACATCTCACCCTCTTCAGTCAAACGTCCCAGGGCATCGTATTTTTTATATACCCAGGAATTATTGTTGGCATGATTAGCATCCTGAATGAATCGGAGATTATTGCAATCATCATAAACATATTTGGTGATACCAGTATTAGGGTCGTTTTTCTGAATCAACCTACTTAGTGCATCATAGTTATAGGTAATAACAAATTGCCCATTATTGTTGGATACTTTTATTAAATTTCCCAGTGCATCATATTGGTATTCGGTAGTATACTCGGTATTATTTAAAATCTGTTCTACTTGTGCGATTCTGCCGTAGGCATCATAGGTGTTCCTCTTTTGATGGTCATTCTCATCAGTGACGGTGACCTGATTGTTTGTGTAGGTATAATGGATTCGGTCCTGCTCATTGGTACCCGGAGGATGGGTGTGTTCAATGAGCCGGTCAATTCCATCATATTTGTATTCGGTATAGCCATTGAGCATCGGTCCAGGACTAGGCCAACCGTCATATTCACCCTTCTGGCTGTTAAATTGTTTTGACACCTTTGCTTTTAAACCCCTATCAGTATAATAGTAATTAACATTCCAAGTTGAATCAGCAAAGTAAGGATTCCGTCGCTGATATTGGAAAAATCTACCCAGATAGTCCATGATATAATATTGATAATCGTATTCGTCAGGCATATCATCTTTCATCGTAGCATAAACTCTCAAAAAATTGTAACGCATGTTTATCACCCCTTCTTTGAAATAAGAATAATAAAAAGCCTTTGTAGGATAATAATCAACGTTTGGTGCATAAATTCTTATCAACCGATTGAGATGATCGTAAATATATTTCCAAGATTGTCCAATTTCTGTGGTATTAGAACCGCAGTAATTCATTATAAGTCCCTGATTAAAATACCATCGTGCACCTTCACAAATGCTATCATTGGGAACATAGTGAGCAATTTTTCGCAAATGGGCATATTTGTATAAGCTTGGATTAAAGGGCCAGGGATGGCCGAAATCTACATCGTAGCGGTAAGAAGTTTCATAGCCCAACGGATTTATAATGCGCACTATATTCCCGCAACAATCATATTTATAATGGGTCGTAATCCAGGTCCAATTATTTCCTTCTCTTAATCCTTGCTTAAATTTGGTCAAATTGCCACGATATTGTCCTTGTGTGGTGTGTTGCCCGGGTGGATAGTTCGGATACATTGTATAATAGTTATAGTAATCATTATAACCAACATTATCATATTCGTATTGCACTTGAAAAACAAGATTGTCGGTATTATCTTTTAACTGTTGTGAGACAATTCTGTCAATCAGAAATACTTTGCCGTTTATATAATTTGAGTTTGATTCCCATAAGAATGAACGGGTGGTAATTCTTCTATCAACCCCGGCATCAACAACATACGGATTACTCCAGAATGAGCCCCAATCAAGATAGCTTATAAATCCATATTCAGTCTTAGTCTTCCATTGGTTGTATTTTGTATAATTATCATAACGGGTAAAAATTTTTGTATCACCTTTTACTCGGTATTCACCACGGAGCTGCTTATAAGGCCAGGGATAGAAATGAGCAGGATCAGAACAATCCACACCATTGACCGTCACATCATATCCATACTCTTCCTTTGCTAATAAATTTCCAATGGCATCATAATGTTCAACCTTCCAGCAGGTTCCCCAGAGCGATTTCTTCTTATCAAAATTCTGAGTATCATCCCGGTCCAAAAAATAATAGATATCAAAATTCCCACTGGTTGAGTAATAAACCTTAGTTTTACGGTAACTGTTGACCGAATATAAATATCCATCACCAGTCGTGCGGTCCATCACCACAGAACTAAATTCAATATTGTTATTATCCCAGCCCATATTTCCCGGAGTATTATCACCAAAATAATAATACACCCTGTCCTGAGGATAACCCCAACGGTCTTCAGTAACACATAAAATCCTTCGATAATATATGGTGTTGTCTTTTACCATAGTATAATTAAAAATACGTCTTCCCCCAGCAACTATACCATTCACAATTTTTGTCGTAGGATACATTATAGCCGTAATACATCCAAATTCGTCATAACCAAATAATTTCGGTGGCATATTAAAACTTCCTGCATAGTTGGTATAAAAAATTTTATTAAGTAGATTTGCCCGTCCATTAAATGGTTCATTGGCACCACCCAATTGTACATTCTCCTGAATCAGAAATTTAATCCGACTCAAAACCGAATTACCGATACGGTCAAATCCTATATAAGAAATACTATCATAAATGGGCACCACTATTGGCCAATTATTGTAATAAAAAACATACCGGTGTCGATGAAAGGTTGTCTTCGTGCCCTTGGTATCTATTAATGTATCAAGCAATCTCGCATCATAATAAGTGGCAGTATTCTGATATGGATTATCATCATACTCATTGCCAATATGACCAAAATGTGGTTGACCATTAGGATGGATATAATAATAAATTGATATGTAATTGCCATTGCTATCTTCAATTTTGGTAACAAAATAAATTTCTGTCTCCAAGGTGTAATGGTCCCAAAAAAATCGTCGGTAATAAGTCATTGACCGCCCAAAATAGTATTTAATACCGGACGGTGCAATAGCTATATATCCATAACCTCCACTATTGGGAACAATTCGCCATTCAGGATTATTCTCAATCCTATACTCAATGGAATTATCATTGATAAGCTTACCTTTAATAACGCGGGATTTTATTCCAGCATTGGGAATATTTATTAAGCTATATTCAGGAAGGAAGGACCAATCTTGGGCATAAGGCTTATAGGTAGTAAGGTGCAATTCACCCATAATGATATCCCAACCAATCCCACAAGGCTGCAACTGAACCGAGGGAATCGTTCCTTTACCATAAAAATACCCACCGGCAGAGCAGTCATAACGCCAAAATCCACTATTGTAAATCAAATAAAGTTCAAAATTAAGACCATTTCGACCTGGATAATAAATCAATGGCTCACGGATAACTAAATTTCCTGTAGCAAGGTCAATCTTTTCTTGGGAAAATGGCAAGAAAGCATTTTCCGGATTAAAGTTTTGAGTAGGCAGCAAAAAACTGGGATTACCTGGATAAAAATAATCATAAACATCGCGAGTTCGAGAGTTAATAACAGAATCTAATATTAAATGTCCTTCTAATTTATCGGTACCTTTAAGATAACCTTCGTAATAACTTCCATAAATATGACCCGGGCATAAAACAACCAACAAAAAAATAAAGGTTTGGACATTGATTCTCATTTTGCCTCCTTTCGCAAATGTCTAACCATACTAGAGCAACAAAAAACCACGCCCCATTATACAAAAAAGATAATTTACTGCAACAGAAAAAATTTTTTAAATTTATGGACATTTAAGAAATTCAAAATAGCAAAAACTAATGCAATTTCAATGAGTTTTCGGGATTTTGCTCCCAAAAATCAAAAAAACAATTTTTGCCTTAAAAATCTATATTGTATCATTTTTTACTTGCATTTCAAAAATTTTTAGAGTAAAATCTTCTATGCATTTTTTATTTTTCAGTATATTTTTATTAAACCAGAATTTATTTTATGATTCGCTTGAAGTTGATACAATTGAAGTAAAAGAAGTTGATACTCCACTAATTACTTTTGACTTTAAAGATGCAGATATCAAAGATGTATTGAGAGCAATAGGTGTTCAAATGGGAGTAAATATCGTCACGGATAGAGAAGTAGAAGGCAAAGTTACAGTGCATTTGGAAAAAGTTAAGTTGGAAGATGGCTTAAAGGCAATGCTTGAATCTTACGGTTTCTCCTTAGAAAAAAAAGAAAATTATTATCTTGTTAAAAAGTTAGAAAAAGAAAGAAAAAAAGAAATTAATGCAACAAAAGATAGATTGACACTGGATATAAAGAATATTCCGATAGATGAATTGTTGCGGGATATCGCCAGTCAGAGCAAAATAAATATTGTTGCTGACCAGACCGTAAGCGGTGAGATCAGTGGAATTTTATATGATGTGCCACTTGAGAAAGGGTTATCATCTTTGTTGAGTGCCAATGGATTTATTTTGAAAAAATCTGCTGGCATTTATCAAGTATCAAAGGCTGGTGGGGAGTTAGGAAGGAGAAAAGGATTATCGGTTAGTGTTACAAACGAGAACCTGATCAGTTTAGATGTCTCGGACGCAGATATTGGAGACATATTAGATGAAATTTCTGCACAGGCAGAATTGAATACAGTACGCTATGGTGATGTTCGAGGTTCAATAAATGCAAAATTTGAAAAAATGCCATTAGAGGAGGCCTTTTCTTTGCTATTTCAGGGCACAAATTTTACCTATCGGCGTATCAATGGGATATATTTGTTTGGCGAAAAGTCTCTGACATCACCAGCCTCAGCCGCATTAACTACTTCAAAACTTATACCCCTGAAATATATAAAGGCAGACCTTGTTCCTCAATTCTTGCCCCAGGGGATTCCCGCGGAAAATATAAAGATCGTAAAAGAACAGAATGCAATTCTAATCTTTGGAACTGAAGATTTGATTTCTCGAGTCGAGCACTTCATCAAAACAATTGACCTGCGTTCACCCCAAGTTCTGATTGAAGCAATGATTGTTGAGTTTTCAAAATCAGCAAGCCAGGAACTTGGATTTCGCGGCCTATATGCAAGGAGTGATACAATAAATAGAATATTCCCGAGATTGACCTATTCGGCAACAGGCGATGATATAAATCCAATTTTAGATAAAATAGGTGAATATTTCAATGTGGCGAAATTAGGACGCGTGCCTGAAGATTTCTGGCTCAGTATTGATGTCTTAGAAACAAAAGGCAAGGCAAAGGTCAAGGCAAGGCCTAGGATTGCCACTTTGAATGGGAACGAAGCTTCAATTGATGTGGGCTGGGTGAGATATTATCGCACCACCACTGGAACACCTGAAGCACCAATCTACCAACTCCATTCAATTGATGCTGGGATAAGATTGAAAATAGTCCCCTGGGTCAGTACCGCAGGTGAAATCACAACCGTTATCCAGACTGAAGTATCAAATCTAAAATCTCTTGGACCCGAAGGACTGCCTGAAATTGCCCGCAGGCAAATAAGCACAACCGTCAACTTGAAAGATGGTGAAACGATTGGGATTGGGGGTTTAATTCAGACATCAAATGTTGAGTCAAGAGAGTCAATCCCAATCTTGGGGGATATACCAATCATTGGCAGGTTGTTCTCACATACCACAACGACTCAGGAAGAAACTGAATTGGTAATTTATATTACGCCGAGGGTAATGGAATGAAATTTCAAATGCCAAAATCCAAATTTCAAATCATGAACATTTTAGAAGTAGCACCATTTGCACGGATGGGTGGTTTTGAGATTAGATGGTTTAATAGTTGGACGGTTTTATGTTTATTAATATTTCTAAATTTACTATCTACTGCTCGTTGTGTAAAATTTCATAGCCAAAAGACTATTGTTGAGCCAGTAAATGTTGTAATAATTGATGAAAGCAGAGTGGATAATTTAAAAATAAGGCATATCTTTAAAGAATTTTTTTTGAAAGAGATAATAAAAAACAATAGTAAAGGGAGGCTGAATATTTTTGACGCGGACACTTTGAATAACCGAAAATTTGACTATTTGATAAGTTATGATATTATGGATTACAGAAGTGTGGATATTGAGAAAGGAACCCAGAAACTTCTTGTTTCAACGAAAATCATAAGATTCAGAGATAAGGAAATCATAAATTCCTTTGTGAATAGCGCAGTGGGGAAAGATATTGAGGAAGTCTCTCAAAAGGTGGCTGAGAATTTAGGTCGCACGCTGGTGAGTAGATTGATTGTATTATATAGATATAAAATGAGGGAAGTATCAGTAGAACCAGGGGATTCGTTGTAAATCCGAAAGGTCTGTTTCACAATGTCATTGTAAGCGAATGAAATGAGTGAAGCAATCTGATTTTTAATCACCCCTCACAAAAGGAATTAAGCCATCACGTAACCTTCTGGTGCTCGCAATGGCACATAATATGTATAGTGCAAATATGTGTTCTATAAATTTCGGAATGCAATAAAGAAATTCTTTCTTATTTTTATTCTCTTAAATCCTTCTGGGTAAGAAACTAGTAAATAAATTGCTATTCCAGAGATATTTTTTAATTCTCCACCGGTCAAAATTCCATCACGATTTTCATCTATTAAATAAAAATCTTTTATTTCTTCTTTTTCTTTCAGTCTGACAAAAATAAACGAAAGGGAATCAATTGTTAAATTCGTGAAAATTTTATTATTTTTATAAAGTGTATCATTATTTTGATGATATTCAATAGTATCACCATTGATATCAATAAATGTAATGTAAGTTTGACCGCAAGAAATCAACTTCTGACAAAATTTGAGTGCATTTTCAATTTCTTTGCATAACCTTTCTACCTCGTTACTAATTTCATATTTCTTATCGAGCTGGGTCTGCGCCTTCCGAAGATTTAAGAAGACTAAAAGGGTAAGGGTAAGGATAATAGAGAATATGGTCATTGCTACCAAAAGTTCAATAAGGGTGAGACCGGGTTTAGTCGTATAGTCGGATGGTCGCATAGTCGTATAGTTGGGTTTATGGTTGTATTATCATTTCAGGGCAAACAGGGTAATTAGATTAACTTTGTCTTTAAGGCGTGAAACACTGATTTGAATTTCAAGTGGCTTTAAATTTTGTGGTTCGTCGTACTGATCGCCATCAAGAACCTTGATCTTTAACATAAATTTATTTCCGATAGTCTCTTCTTTATCCTTTACTTCAGGTAAAAGTAAAATCCCTTCCATCTTTGATTTGGCGATTTCAATTGCCTCTATAAAATCATCGCTTTCTCGCTCTTTTTTTAAACGATATGATACAAAACTCAAAAAAGGCAAAAGTACAGCACTGAGAATGGTTAGCGCAACAAGGAGCTCAATGAGAGAAAAGCCTCCTTGAATAGAGTGTAGAGAGTAGCGAGTAGAGAGTAGTTTAGAAATTTCGGATTTTAGGTATTTAGGCATTTTGGAATTTTAGGTATTTTTAATATTCATGCCATTGAATAATTTTGAAGTCTTTGATTTCCTGAAATATTAGAGGTATCGTAAAGTATTCGGGTGCTGGCATTGGTTGAATAACTCCGGATAGAACATTGGTATTGGTGGTATCTTCTGTAATTGGTGGGTTGTAAAAACCCTGACAATAGACAAAGCCTGAAATCTTACCTAAATGTTTAATCGGGGCAAGTGTATATATAAAACCTTCAATTTCCGATTTACTTGAAATTTCAATCAAACTATTTTTCCCCTGGCAGAGATTTATAATAGTGCAGCAAATTGGTAATTCATTATTAAAAACAATCTTGCCATCTTTAAATGGCACACCACAATAAATGAGTGAGGAGTTAAATATCTGCGCCTTTTCTGAAACTTTAATTTCTGGAGCAATAAGAATACCAGAAAATTTTGCCTCTTCTCTTAATTCAATTGAAGTCTCGGAATAGATTTTTGTAGAATTTAAAACTGCCTTATCCAGAATCCTTACTGGTCCAACAGCGACGATGGTTGAATTACTAATTTTTGTTGCACCAGAAATCTGAATTTCAGCGGTTGAAGCAAGAATCAGATTATCACCTGCACACCATAATGAATCAAAATTTTTATTTTCAATCAGGACGGCATCGTTAACAAAAATTTTCTTTGCTCGGAACGGTCTCTGGGGTGAAAAGACCTGCGGTGAGAATAACTCTCTGTCAAAATTCTCGGGGTGAGAAAGGAAATACCGAAAATATTTTATTGAGTTTTTAAAAGGCTCTGTCAAAACGACTGGTAACGATAATGAACTATTTGTCTCTAACATTCCATCAATGCTACCGCCTCTATATATCGGTTCCTGATTAAGTTTGATTCTGCCCTTTAATTGACTTCCTGCGCCTAAAACTAAGGGCTTGGATGAAATTAGACACAGACTGCTCTGCAGTTCATCGGGGAAGATTCCGGCACTGATAATTTCAATTGTTTTTGGGAATTTTCCAATTGCCCGGCTTTTGATCCTCAGATAACCGCAATCATCCACAACCGAAAGTTCAACTTCATAATTTTGCTGATAAAAGATCTTTTCTTTCACCGGTTTATCAGCAATTAAACCCCCTGTTCGCCATCCAATCCCCTTTTCAGGGTTTTCCTTTAAATAATAAAAAGCCTTTTTTATCCCAGCCTCAGCAGTGTAAAAACTTTGAATCTTCTGGATAGAAGATTTTATTGAATGTCTTTGATAAATATATTGAGAGACCATAAGTCCAATAAAGAGTGACACAACAAAGGTTACTGTTATTACAATAAGTAATGCATAACCTTTTGACTCATTAACCGCTAACCGTTTCCCGTGAACCAAGCATTTATAAAAAATATTCATTCCCATAGTTTCAAGATTTCTTCCTTCCCGCGGAATTCAATTGTCACACTCTTTGGCGTAATTTCCTTTATCTTTATACCAACACAAGTTTCGTTTTTTCTCAAAAGATAAGTTTCATTAAAAATTTCCATAAGGGCGGAAGATTCCCCTTGCGACAACACGACACCTTTTAGCGTAAAAACTGGCTTCACCGTCTCTTTTGGCGTAGTATCAAGAATCACATTGAATGGGTCTCGTTTAATATCTTTATACTCAAAATTAAATAGAGGAAGAGAATCAATATATTTTGAATCAAATGTTTTATTTACTGATTGTTCTGGTTGTACTGGCAAATTTTTAATTAACAGAAGATTATATACCCAGATTACCAAAATCACTATAATCAAAATTAGCGTTGTTAAACTCTTTTTGATTCTCATAAAATTATAAAATATCCCTTCAATTTACATATGATTCCTAATCCATTTGTCTCTTTTGTTGATAACTCTATGTCATTGAATTGTAATCTTGGGTCCTCCCTTTCAATGTTATTTATGAACCTGCCGATCTGATTATAAGTTCCTTTTACTACAATAATTAAGGGAAGAACTTTATTGTCCATGTTTTCCATCTCTGTTCCAATATTAACTTCGCCGATTTGTGCATCTGATTTTTTACTTGCACTAACCAGTAAGGATAGTATTGCCGATAATCTCTCATCCTTTAGATTAAAAGAAATTTCCTTATTTTTTAATTGTTTACTCTTCTCTTGCAGTATATTTAATTTGCTTTGCAATTCCTGACATTGAATGATATAGGTTTTATTTTTGATATATATCAAAAAAGCATTATAAAGCAAGATACAAGTAATTAACCATATAAACAAGACGAATATAGTTAAAGGACTGATCAAAGCCCTAAACTTATCCTGAACTCGCATTGCAGTTCACCTTTCATATCTTCCACAGCAATATTTTTGAATCTTTTTTCTAAATTATTTATCAAATCAATAACCCGTTCTTGACTTAGAGATTGTCCTTCAATTATAATCCTTATCTTTCTTGCAGTATTTGAACCTTCAGAAATAAGCCGATTATCGGTCGATATTTTTTTAAGACAAATCCCCTCAGGGATATCTTTACCAAGATGATAAAGATTTTCTGACCACTTTATACGATTTCGATTCAATTCTTTAATTTTTTTTATTTTCTGATTTAATATTGATTCTTTTTCCTCAACATAAGATAATTCAACTATCTTTTTTTTCAAATCGTTAAGCGTCCGATTTAAATTTGCATTTTTATAATTTCCAAAAAACAAAATAACAATTAAAATTATTAACACCGGAATAGCAATTATTAAACTCAATTTAGCAGACCTTTCAATTCTTTTTTTAAACAAAAAAATCTTGTGAGTATTTTTCTCTTCATATGGGATCAAGTTAATAGAAGGTTTTGAAAGCCCCTTCAGTGCTAAACCCAATGCTTGGGCATATCCAATACTTTCTATATCAGTATGACTTTTTGGCATTTTGAAATCTTGATAAACAAAGGGGTTACCAAATTCAATTGTAAAACCAAATAAATCTTTAAGATTTTTCCTTAATCCTACTACTTTTGCATAATCACCCGTGAGGATTAAATCCTTGATGGAAAAATTCTCTTTTTTTTCATAGTAATTAAAAATCCGAATAAGATTATAACCTAATTCTTCTATATACTTTCTGATTGATTCTCTGTCTTTATTTGAAATTTTTGTCTTCAAATTAATAACACCTGTAGTGATAGGTTCCCCTTCTTTTACAATCATTAAATCTCCGGAATTATTAGCAATATCCAGAATTGCAAAATTCTTTTTCTCTTTAAACCAGGGATGGGGGGCAAATGCATTATACAGGGCAAGGCAAGAAGCGTCAATTAAAAGCGGAAAAATATTACATGCCCGAAGCACAGTCAGCAATCTTTCTACCTCGCGTCGTCGGGCGAAGGCGATGAGCGCCCTGCCTGAAGGAAATAATTCGTAAGCATAGATCACATCTTCAATACTTGTGCCGGGAATAATCTCTTCTATATTATTCACAAACCATTGTTCAAATGAATCTTTATCCGTTACTGGTGGCAAATAAGTGCGGGCTAAGACATAAGAGCCGTGAAAATTGGTTACTACATTATCACGGGAAAGTTTTAAAGATCTAAAGAGTTCTTTTATTTTTATTATATAAAATTGCTCTCTACTTTCCTCATTCAATTCTCCTTCAGAGTAAATCTTTATCTTCCCTATTTTTTTAACTATTGAATTTCTCACAATCTCCACGGCCTTAATCCAATCATTACCAATATCAAGCCCAATTACTGAATCCATGGTGAATTTTACTTGAAAAATTGCAAATATACAAGAGAAAAATTAATTCTTAAAAACCAAATGATTACCTAAAATTTTAAAAAAGATTCCCGAAAACCCGTTGATATTTCATAGGTTTTTACTTTTTTCGTTTAAAAAATGTCCATAAATTTAAAAAATTTTTTATAATGTATATACAAAATTTTCTGGCTGATAAAAAATACGTTATAAAAAAATAGTTTATTTGCAAAAACTGTAGCATTGGAAAATCATATTCAAAATTTTGTAGATGCATAGAAGCGATGTATCAAAATCAACATTTTACCATTTTTCGGCAGGTGAAAAATGTTGAATTTTCTAACGTGTCAATATCAATGTAATAATAAAAAAATATAATCCAATTCCAATTTGTGAAATTAGAATATTAGAAAAATTATTTATAATTTTGTATTCACACATTAACTTTGTGTAAATTTTCTAACATTTTGCAAGATTTTTGCCTGAAAAGTTGTAATTTTTACGAGACTTAATCGTAGGAAAAATAGAAAAAATACTACAAAAATTTTCAAAAAATGGCCTGATTTTTAATATCAAAGTGTTGAAATTTTAGCACTTTTGAGCAGGCACGATTTTTGCTATATATGTTTAATAGATGGTTTTTGGGTTGGGGTTGTGATGCTGGTTAAAAAATAAATTTTAATAAAATAAGCTAAATGTAGGACAAGGCTTTTTTCAAGGACCGATGGTTCTTTCAGAACCAGGAATTAACCTTGCGCTCACCCGGTGGCACCGGAGCAGAAAAATTATGAAGGCACACCTCACTCTTGACTGTGAAGGAATTTAAAATATAATTTAGCATGCAAAGATTATTGATATTATCAGCAATAGCAATTTTCTGTTTTGCACAGATCTGGCAGCCCGGGGCAACGGGCTACACATTTTTAAAACTCGGAGTAGGTGTAAGACCCGTCGCAATGGGTAATGCATTTACTGCTTTAAGTGATGATGGTAATGCAGTATTCTGGAATCCTGCAGGACTGGGTGTTATAAATAGTTATTATCTTTCCGGTATGGCGATGTCCCATCTCGGTTTTATACAGTATTATAATCTTGCCTCTTCTATTTATCTCGGAAAGAAAGCAGGTTCACTCGGCATTGGACTCTGTTATTTAACTGCAACTGATATAAGGCGCGATGATTCAGGTCAGGAATCTGACCAGTTCCGTAATTCAGATATGTTATTGAATGTTGGCTATGGAAAGAGCATTGGTAAGAAGAAACAGTTATCTTTTGGCGGCAGTGGAAAAATTGTGCGCAGCCAATTAGAGAGTGAAAGTGCCTGGGGATTTGTTGGTGATTTTGGCTTAATCCTACGGCCGGTAAATTTTCTTTATCTTGGCACAACAATGAAAAATCTTGGCACACCGCGGAAGTTCATTCAAAAATGGGAATACCCACCGGTGAATTTTCGTCAGGGGCTTGCGGTTAAGATTCCCTTTGGTCAGAGCCACTGGGCATTAAGTCTTGATTATTCTTTATATCCTGATTATGTTCCAACATTTTCTATAGGAAGCGAAATCCACATCCGAGAACCAAAATTAATGCAGACCGCTACCAAAGCATTATTTGGTCAGGAATCATCACTTTCCGGATTTTCTTTAATGGCGGGTTACCAAACCGGCTATCAGGACCTGGGCTGGTCTGGATTTTCCTTTGGTTTTTCTTTAGAGATAATGATAGGGTCGGGCTTATTTCTTGATATTGGTGCAGTAGCACTCTCCTACGGATATTTAGGCTATTCTGAGCGTATCGGTATCGGATTAAATTATACGCCCGAATTAAAGAAGGCAAAGAAGTAGTATAATTATTTGCTGCATGCCAGATCATTATTCCATCGGCATCTGCATTTAGAGCGCCAAATATCTGAGAAAATATATAAGCATCATTAAATTCCTCACAATAAAGGTCGAAACCCTGAACGAAGGGCATAACCTTTACATTCAAGGGCAATTTTTTAAAAGACTCCTCCACTGAATCAAAATAAATCCAGTAATTACGCCAGTACTCGGATACTTCTTTTTTAAAATTCGGATGAAAATGGGAAGGATAAAGCATTGGATATACAACATCAACAAATGGTCCAAATTTTGATACCTCCTGCCCTTCTTGTTTTAAATTATACCAGACTGCATATCCAAATATACAAATCCCGACCTCTGCTTCAACATTTTCTTTTAATTCTTTCAAAAATTCTATTATCGGAAAATATCGTTCACCTTTAACATTATTTAATCTAATAATTCCGATATCGCCATCGGTTGGGAATCTTATATAATCAAGGGCAAAGGAATTAATGCCTTTTTTTTCAAGTTCTTTTATTATCTCTATCAGATATTTATGAACTTTTTTATTATATGGATTCACCCAGGCGGTGCCGGTTTTGTCATACCAGATTTCGCCAGTTGAATCTCTAATTGCACAATCCTCGTACTTAGCAAGATAATTATCACGGAAACAAACTATCCGGGCAATCAATTTAATATTTAATTCCTTACATTTTTTTATTAAATAATCAAGGTCAATATATCTTTTGAATGCATTAAGTTCTCTTGCAAGTGGTATCTCTGTTTCGTAACATAAGTATCCATAATCACTTTTCAAATCTACGACTATTGCATTTATATAATTGGAATCGGCAAGTTTGAAAATGTATTCCAGAAAACTCTTTTTACAACCCTGATAGGGATTGATATAAACTCCCCGAATAAGGCTATCAGGATTATACGAGAATGTTGTGTATAGGACAAATATCACACAGGGGATCATTTTTTTTACAATATTCTTTACCCAGTCTAACTATAAGGGCATGGTATTCATTGTAAAGTTGAATATCTCTGGGTAAATTGCTCTCAAAAAATTTTTGTATATCATTATAATCGGCTTTTTCACTTATCAGATTATGACGTTTTAGCATTCTTCGTGTATAAGCATCAACCACGAAAACCGGACGATTAAGGGCATAAAGCAAGATTGAATCTGCGGTTTCTGGACCGATGCCCGGAACTGACAAAAGTTCGTTGCGCAAATAATTGGTCTCTTTTTTGTTAAAATTTTTTACCTCACCATTATATCTTTCTACAAAATATTTTAAAAAAGAAATCAATCTTTTACTTTTGAGTTTATAAAAACCCGAAGGTCTTATTAATTGGGAGATTTTTTCGCGATTTTCAAGCAATTTGTGAGGATGTAGTAAATTGGCCCTTTTTATATTATTAATTGCCTTCTCCACATTCTGCCAGTTTGTATTTTGCGTAAGTATTGCTCCGACCATTACTTCAAAGGGGCTATCCCCGGGCCACCAGTGCTGGGGGCCGAATGTATTAAATAAACGCTCATATATCTTAATCAATATCGGAATCCCGGCTGATTGCTTTTTATTCATAATTTCGGGATTAAAAATGGTATCAAATATTTTATTCTATATTAAAATCTTTTAGTCTGAATCTACCAGCGGAATTTTTAAATTCTATCATCCCTATGCCCGGGGCATAATATTCCTCTACATATTCTTCCTTTGAAATCGTTGAATCCTGAGTTATTACAGACTGATATCGGTTAATGACAACCCGATAAACTTCACCATAGATTTCATCCTGCTGATACTCAGATACCAGGGCGTTTATAATATATCTAACTTTTATCCATTGTCCGAAAAAATTTAGTGAGTCCACAAGTGAATCAACGAATCTATTGCCTGAAACCAAAGGTAGTTCAAGTTTGAAAATAAACCCCTCAAGGATTGTATAATCTGAACCGCCGTAACTCTTAATTATTTTTATGTATTCTTTTATCCCTTCCTCGTCTTTAGAATAGTAATGGATTTCCCCTGAAACATTGAATGGGTAACATTCATGATGGAGAATTGTATCCGGTGCCTCAGTTTTAATATTTATGCTTATAGGATTATATAAATCATCATTGGTATAATTCCACCAGTTGCCTTCCTTCATTGGAAAATATTCGCTCGCTGCCCGCTCAATGATATGATTTTTACAGGCGCTAAGCAGGAATAAAACACAGAATAAGATCACAAGAATGCTTCTATAATTCATATTTAATCCCCAATTTTATGCCAAGGTTTCCTGCATTAATTTTAAAATCGGTCACTCCATCATAATAAAAAGCAGGATAGACATTTATATTTTCATAATAAAAATTCACAAGAAAACCAATTGTATAACTAAAACCAACACCCCACTCTTTATTTTTATTTAATTCGCGAGACACATAATCAATCCCCATTTCTCCAAAAGGTGCAATACGCCAGGGGATTTTTCTTATCATTATTCCCAGCCCATATTTACTGAAAGAGTAACCTGTATTCTTTCCCTGGTAGTATGAACCAGTTAATGTAAGATTTAAGTGAACATTGTGGTTTAAATCTTGTTTGCCAATGTATGCCTTAACAATAGTTCCATTATTAAGTGTATAATCAAATCCGATTATGGGTTGATTAATTCCACCCTCAATTCCAATATGCATACTTATTATTATAAAAACAATAACCATAAATAATAATAATTAAAAAAAATTAAAAGTCAACCACTTGATTATGGTTCTAATTTATATAAAATCTCCTATGGAAGGATTAAATAGAATAATTCCAGTTTATAAACCGCCCGGCCCTTCTACTTATGACCTTATAAGGATCTTCAGAAAAACAACCGGATTCAAAGGGAAAATAGGACACGGTGGCACACTTGACCCATTCGCCTGCGGGGTTGTCCTTTTACTTATAGACAAAGCAACTGAAAGATTTGAAGAAATCAAAAACTGGCAAAAAGAATATACCGCAGGCATTAGATTGGACGCAGAATCAAATACTGGAGATATTACCGGGGAAATAAAAATACTGAGTAATAACAAATCTACTCGTCTAACAATGAAGCCAGTAGAAGAAACATTAAAACTCTTCGTTGGTGAAATAGAACAAAAAGTTCCACCTTATTCTGCCGCAAAGTTTCAGGGAAAGCCATTATATAAATTAGCAAGGAAAGGGATTGAAATAGAAAAAATAAAAAAAGTGAAAATCTTCAATATTGAGTTGATCTATTTTAGATATCCAATTTTAACAATCAGGATCTGTTGTTCAGGTGGTGTTTATATACGACAACTCGCCCAGGACATTGCACAAAATTTGGAGACAAATGGTTTCCTATATTTTTTACAAAGAGAAAGAGTCGGAGAATTTACAATAAAAGATTGTTATAATATTCAGGATTTTATAAACATCACCATTTGATAATTAAATCCTGGGTTGGATAAAATCTTTTCATTACAATTGTGTAGCATATCATATTGTTTCTCAGCTCGGTTTTAGTTATTTTATAATTTATATGCAGTTTTAAATCCTTTCTCGCCAAAATAAAAAACTCTGCAGTATTTATTGATTTACCCCATTTTCTTGTTGTAGTGGTAATATAACGAAAATATCTTTTATTTAATCTCTGTCTATAGCCAATTTTGAAAGAATTTTCTTTGCCCGGTTTTATCGGCATCGAAAAATAGATACCATTTGTATCTTTTTCATAAGGATAGTCAAGCATGATGATATCCGGATAGTAATGGTTAGAATCTACTGGAAAAGGATAAAAAAATTTTACAATCTTGCGGGAGTCAGTATTATTTGCAAAAAAATATTCACCCTGTACCAGTGCTGATGCGGAATCAATCTCAATAGTTATCTTCTCCTGATAAAAATCTACTATCGGTTTTTTGCCACAGAAAAGAAAAGGAATGGCGACAAATAACAAGAAAAATGGAATCTTTCTCATTCTTACAGATTATATCTAATTTACATCCCAATTTCAAGAATACCGTTTAAATCAAAGGATATAATGAAATATTGGAATTAATTATTAATGGAATATAATTGCAGAAGATTAGAAAAGGGAGGTTTTTATGACATATTATCTTGGTGTG
>JBDRVV010000038.1 GCA_039802005.1 candidate division WOR-3 bacterium | reverse complement strand
TATACCATAAATTACGCAATCCCTGATATTGAATCTTATCATATCCCTGGTTTTATTACGCTTCTATTCTCAAGCGCTTACGGGCTTTATGCCTTTAAAAAATATCTAAAATGGTTTATTGCTATACCGTTGATTTTGATATTCGCCCTGGTCAATTATCCTTCCTGCACTTTAAAAGACAATACCTTTGCCCTTGATTATTGCCTCGCCCATATTTCCCAATTACCAAAAAAAAGCCTTTTGATTTGTTCGTATTGGGACATATATTCTCCCACCATTTATTTGCGCAAAGTAAAAAATATATATAAGGACTTTGTAATAATTGACAAGGAACTCCTTAGAAGAACCTGGTATATAAAATATTTGAAAAATGAATACCCTGAATTCTATAATTCTGCCCAACAGGAAATAAACGATTATTTAACTGAACTTTATAAATTTGAATACAATAAATCTTATGATCCACGCATTATACAGCAAAAGTATATAAAGATGCTGGAAAGATTTGTAGAAATCAAAGAAACAACCGGAGTATATTTTGCCCTCCCCTTCCCTGACTACGATTTAAATTCTGTTAAGCCTGATTATTATCGCATTCCTTATGGTTTGAATTATCTCATTACGAAAGAAATTCAACCCGCATCCTTTGATTTCTCAAAATTGAAGATTAATCATCCAAAATTTATAAATGATCCCCGCCTAAAATTCAATATTGAAGCAGTAAAAAGAATGATAGTTAACAATATCAATTATCTCACAAAGACAAATAGAATAAACGAAGCTGAACTGGCAAAGATGTGGCTAAATGACTTTTCACAGTATAGATAAACTTTATAGCACGATAGTGCGTCATATCTATATGATGAGAAAATTTATTTTTTTTATAATCGCTATTTTTTTTGCCGAGCACGTTTTATATGCCCAGGCAAGATTTAATAATGGTCCTGGAAAAATAACAGGCATTGTCGTGGAAGCCACTACTGAACAGCCGATTGAATTGGCAAATGTAATCATATATGACAAAAACCATAAACAGTTAAACGGTACCGCCACAAATGAAACCGGTAGATTTTTCCTAACCGGTATGAATCCCGGTGATTACATTATTGAAATAACTTTTGTCGGTTTTGAAACAAAAACCGACACCATTCACATAACTCCTGATAATCCTTTTTTAAACCTCGGGGTTATAAAACTTGAACAAAAACCAATAACAATTGAAGGAGTTGAGGTTACCGCCGAAAAACCGCCGATTGAATTTAAAATTGACAAAAAGGTTATTAATGTAAAAGAACACTACGCGAGTCAATCCGGCACTGCTGTTGATGTACTTGAGAATGTTCCTTCTATATCAGTTGATGTTGAAAGAAATGTAAGTCTGCGTGGCAGTACGAATTTCAGAGTTTTGATCGATAATAGACCATCAATCCTTGAACCAAGCGATGCCCTCCAGCAGATTCCAGCAAGTACGATTGACCGAATAGAAATAATAACAAATCCATCTGCCCGTTACGACCCAGAAGGACTTGCCGGGATAATAAATGTAATAACAAAAAAGAATATTCAATCAGGCATAAATGGTATTGCAAATCTAAATCTTGGCCTTGAGCAAAAATATTCAGGTGATTTTTTATTGAATTATCGTTACAAAAAATTTCGAACATTTTTTGGTTTTGATTACAACAATTTCAGGTTTCCGGGAACAGAAATTGAAAATAGAGAAACGAAAAACCAGGATACTACATTTTATTCATTAACCCAGGGAAGCAGTTCCTGGTTAAGAAAATTTTATGGGTTTAAATTCGGCACTGAATATATAATAACTTCAAAAGCCAAAGCAAGCATAAACATTGAATTGAGAAAAAGGGGTATGGAGCGTTCCTCTGCTCAAGAACTTATTAAATGGTCAATACCTGGAGACACAACAATCTTTTTACGCAATAACCAGACTGAACGCGGGGGGCTAATGTATGGAATAAATTCAGACTATCTGGTAAATTTTAAGAAAGACCAGAAACTATCTACCCGTCTCTCCGTCCATATCAACAATGGTGAAGACAAATCAACAAATGAACTAAACACCCAAGATTCCCAAATTTATAATGGATGGCGGTCTATAGAAAAAGGTCCAATGAAAAGGTTCCTTTTCAACCTTGATTATACACAGCCTGCAAATCTATTTGGTGCAACAAATGGGAAAATAGAAGCTGGGGCACAAACAACGATCGATCTATCCAATGGTGGCCAGGATGTATATCTTTACGATACACTAATCCAAGAATATGTCTACAAACCAGAATTCAGTCATCTTGCCGATTTTATTCATAATATTTATGCATTTTATTCCACCTATAGCGGTGAAATAAAAAATTTCGGCTATCAAACTGGAATTAGAGGGGAATACACATACCGATTTCTTGAATTAACCGGAACCAACCAGAATATAAATATCAAAAGATTAGATATATTCCCCACCTTGCACTTTTCTTATAAAATCCCACCATTTGATCAAATTATGTGTAGTTATACCCGCCGTGTGAACCGACCGAGAAACTTTGACCTTGAACCATTTGAAATTAGACGCGACCCATATTCAATCCACAGAGGCAATCCAGCACTTCTCCCAGAATTTGTTGATGCCTTGGAACTCGGTTATCAAAGGCAGTGGAGTGGTTTTTTGTTCTCTATTGATGGATACTACAGATTGACCAATAACAAAATTGAATATATTACACAAATTTACCGGGGGGATACAATATTATCAACGGTTGAAAATATAGGAAAAGATTATGCCTATGGTATTGAACCAACATTAGATATGAGAATCTTCAAATGGTTAAATATCAATCTTTCAGCAGATATCTATGGGCACCGAATTGAAGGAACAATAGATAATAGTGTATTTTCTCGGGAAAGCCGAACCTGGAGTTTACGCAATATGAATTCCATTATATTATCAAAAGGAACAAGATTGCAAATAACCGGTATATATCATGGTCCTGAAATTATGGCACAGGGTGAGAGAAATTCATTTTTTATTGTTAATGGTGGAATAAGGCAGGAAATCATACCTCGTTCTTTAAATCTCACACTCCAGGTGCGTGATATATTTAGCACCGGCAAATTTGAAAATATATCAGAAGGTTCAAATTTTTATATCCATCAAGAACATAAAAGAAAATCACCAACAATAATTTTGGGATTCAATTACAATTTCAATAATTACCGTGCCGAACCAAAAAAATATGATGCGGGAGAAGATTTTGAGGATATGGAAAATAATAATTTCTGAATTGATTTTTTAAAATATTTCAATATAATTATGTTATGCACATACTTGTATGCGATGATGAAGATTTCCAGCGTGAGCTGCTTGCGGGATTTTTGAAAAATCTTGGGCATTCCGTCACAACCGCTGCCCACGGTAAAGAAGCTATAGAAAAAAGCCGCACCTTAAGCTTTGACCTTGCCATTCTTGATTTGAAAATGCCCGAGATTGATGGAATTGAAACAATGCGCCAGATGAAATCCATTGATCCCCAGACACATTTTATTATCCTTACCGGGTTTGGAACAATTGAGTCTGCAGTCCAGGCAATAAAATTGGGTGCCTATGATTATTTAAATAAACCGATCGACCTTAATAAACTGGAAATGTTGATAAAAAGAATTTATGAAGAACAGATTACCCAGCAGGAAATTGCGGTATTGAAAGAACAGATTGAAGAAAGATTTAATTTTGACGAGTTTGTTGGAGAAAGTCCAAAAATGAAAGAAATACTATCGCTCATTCCAAGAATTGCCCGTTCTGACGCGTCGGTTTTGATTTTAGGCGAATCAGGGACTGGCAAAGAATTGATTGCCCGACTCATACATGAAGCAAGCTCGAGGAAAAATCGCAATTTTATTCCAATATCCTGTGCGGCACTTCCAGAGACATTGATTGAAAGCGAACTCTTCGGTTATGAACGGGGGGCATTCTCTGGTGCGGAAAAGAGGAAATTTGGAAAATTTGAACTCGCTGATAAAGGAACATTATTCCTTGATGAAATTGGTGATCTACCATTGACAGTCCAGGTAAAACTCCTTCGGGTACTGCAGGAATTTACATTTGAAAGATTGGGCAGTAATGTTCCGATAAAAGTAGATGTAAGACTTATCTGTGCGACAAATCAGGATTTAAAGCAAAAGATTTCTGAAGGTAAATTCCGCGAAGACCTTTATTACCGAATAAATGTTGTTACGATAAATATCCCACCATTGCGCGAAAGAAAAGAAGATATAAAACCACTTGTTGACCATTTTCTTAAAAAATTTGCAAAGCTGGGACGCAAACCCGTAAAGGGGATAACAAAAGAAGCATTGAATAATCTGTTAAGATATGATTGGCCAGGAAATGTTCGGGAATTGGAAAATGTGATTGAAAGGGCACTCGTGCTCAGCCGGGGTGAATTAATAGGTCCTGAAGATGTTCCATTGCAATCACAAGAAAGTGCAAAAACAACCGATTCTGATTTACTCGCTGAGGTAGAAAAAAATCACATCACAAAAATACTTGAAAAAACTAATTGGAACCTCTCTGAGGCCGCAAGAAAACTCGGGATTCATAGAAATACCCTGAGATTAAAAATAAAAGAATTCAATCTCAAAGAACCAGAAAAGAAAAAGACTTGACTTTGAATGTTTTTTAATTATACTTGAAGGCATGGATACAAAATATATATTCGTCACAGGAGGTGTTGTTTCGTCGCTGGGTAAAGGCGTCGCAACTGCATCTATTGGATTGCTATTGAAATCATACGGGCTCAAAGTAACACTCCAGAAAATAGATCCTTATATAAATGTTGATCCGGGCACAATGAATCCTTATCAACATGGTGAAGTATTCGTTACTGCTGATGGTGCAGAGTGCGACCTTGATTTAGGACACTACGAAAGATTTTTAGACGAACATCTAACCCGTGAAAACAACATAACAACAGGACAGGTATATTTTTCAGTTATCACTAAAGAGAGACGTGGAGAATATCTGGGAAAAACGGTTCAGGTGGTTCCACACATAACTGACGAAATAAAAACAAGGATTAAAAAACTTGCCACCCAGAATAAGGTTGATGTTGTCATAACAGAGATTGGGGGCACGGTTGGCGATATTGAAAGTCAACCATTTCTTGAAGCAGCAAGACAGATGAGGATTGACCTCGGCAGAAACAATGTCTTATATATTCATTTAACATTAGTCCCTTTTATAAAAACTACCCGCGAATTCAAAACCAAACCAACCCAGCATTCTGTTAGAACTTTATTATCTATGGGTATTCAGCCTGACATCCTATTATGTAGAAGTGATTCCTGGTTAGGAGAAGAAGAAAGACGAAAAATATCTTTATTCTGCAATGTTCCAACAAATGCAGTGATTGATGCGGTTGATGTAGAATGCATATATGAAATTCCATTAATATTTCATCAACAGAAACTTGACCGCCTGATACTTGATTATCTGGGACTGGAAAGAAAAGAATATGACCTCACTGAATGGCAGATATTTGTGGAGAAGGCAAAAAATCCTCTCAAAACCGTGGAAATAGCAATATGCGGTAAATATGTAGAATTAAGAGATGCCTATAAAAGCATTATTGAAGCCCTATATCATGCTGCGGTCGCAAATGATGCAAGACTGAAGATCAAATGGGTAGATACAGACAGAATTGATGATGTAACACTTTCCAATACACTTGCTTATGTTGATGGAATCCTTATCCCGGGCGGTTTTGGTATGAGAGGAGTTGAAGGTAAGGTAAGGGTTGTTAAATACGCAAGAGAGAATAAAAAACCATTTTTTGGGATCTGTCTGGGCATGCAGTGTATGGTTATTGAATTCGCAAGGAATGTCTGTAACTTAAAAGGTGCAAACTCAACCGAGTTTGACGACAAGACGGATTATCCGGTCATTGACCTTTTGCCTGAACAAAAAAAGATAAAAGATATGGGTGGAACGATGCGTTTAGGAAACTGGCCCTGTCAGATTGAACCAAAGACACTCGCCCACAAGATATACAAAAAAGAACTCATTGAAGAAAGACACAGACACCGATATGAAGTAAATCCTAAATTTTTCAAAATCCTTAATGAAAAAGGGCTTGTTTTCTCTGGTAAATCACCTGATGGCAGACTGGTGGAGATCGCTGAGATAAAAGACCATCCATTCTTCATTGGGACACAATTCCATCCGGAATTCACTTCAAGGCCACTTTTGCCCAATCCCATCTTTTATCATTTTATTGAAACTTCATTGAAAAATAAGTAATAAAGTGCGGTTTTTTTTAAAAACTTTAATTTTTCTAACACTGGTCAATATGTACTGGTTGAATACTGCCCGTAGAATGCGCATTAAAAAAAGGTTGGGAAAAAATATCCAATTGAGTCTTAAAACGATTGCCCAGAACCTCAGTTTAATGATTGCTCCGGAAAAGAAATTCAGACTTGAAGGAAGAATTGAATCATTAAAAAATGGTGCTATCCTTTATTCTATCCATTTTGGAATCTGGGAATTGATGCCCCAAATTTTAAAAAATTTTTTAAACAAAAAGGTTGGAATACTTGTTGAACGTTATACTGATAATAATCCGCCCTTGATTGGCAAAATAATGGACCGAATCTTCTATCTGATGCGTTCAAAAAATGATGTAATAATTTTTTATCCTGATGAAGTTTTTAAGATAACAAGATTTATAAAAGAAGGCGGGATATTTTCTGCCTTGGTGGATGGCAATAAAATTTTTGCCAAATTACCGAAGATTGAAAAACTCGCTCGAATATGCAATATTCCTTTAATCCCTTTTGCCGTATATTATGAAAAAGGCGATACTGTAATGGAAATAGGTTGTGACCTCAATAAAATTGTAACAAAAAGACCATATGACTATTGGTGGTTTTATAAATCGCGGAAAAGGTAATGTTATAATGAAAAGAATCTTTATCTTTTTGCTATTTATTTTTCTTGGCTGTGAAGAAGAAACCATCAAAGAAAATATAGAAAAACATATTCCTCGTATAACACTTGAGAATTTTACACTTATTGAAACATCCGAGGGAAAGAAAAAATGGAATCTCACTGCATTATCAGCCTATGTCTATGAAGAGGTAATAAATGTGGAAAGTGTTAAAATAAAATTCTTTAACGAACAGGAAAATGAATATGCCTGGCTAAAAGGCAACAGAGGGCAACTGAATATTAAAAACCACAATATCATTGTGCGTGACAGTGTACTTTTGATAACTGAAGATTCCACCGAACTTTATACTGATTCGTTATTCTGGCAAAATGACCTTCAGATAATTATTACCGATGCAAGGGTAAAGATTATAAAAAAAGATAGTACGGTGATTGAAGGAAATGGGTTAAAGACAACCCCGGATTTAGAAAAGATTGAGATCATCGGTGACATTAAGGGTGTTTCACCGATTAAATTTCCTAAGATAAAATGATATTTTTAATTTCACTTTTGGCAGTTACACCATTCAAGGCAGACCGGGTTGAGATTTTGAATCAAAGTGGGGAAAGAATAGTCTATTTACTGGGTAATGTTGAAATTGAGCAAGAAAAAACAATAATTCAATGTCTTGAGGCACAATTAAATGAAACCAGGGGTTATGTTTTTTTAAAAGATAATGTTTTCATAAAAGATGAAAATGGAGAAATAAAAGCAAATAGTGCAATCTATTTTTTTGATAAAAAATTCAGTGTACTCACTGGTGATGTAAAACTAATCTCAGAAAATGAGATAATCTCTGCGGATTCCTTAGAATACGAAGGCGAAAAACGGATTGTAAGAATGTTTAAAAACGTTATGCTGGAAGACACAAAAAACAAAGTTATCTCCCATGGCGAAGAAGGTTTTTATGATTTAAATGCAGAGATTGGAAGTCTTAAAGAAGAGTCAAGAATCAAAATTAGTAGAGCAGATAAAATGCCAATCACTATCTTGGCAAGAGAATTTTTGTTGAAGAACAAAGAAAACCTTTGTTTTGGATATGATTCAGTTGTTGTATTTATTGATAGCATAACAATTTATTGTGATACATTATCCTATGATTTTAAAAAAGAAACAGGATATATGATCAGACCGTCGGTCTTTGAAAAGAATAATGAATTAAAAGGCATCAATGGAGAATTTGGCTTGAGCAATAAAAATGTTGATTATTTCAAGGTCTCCTCAGGGATTGCCAGTTACTGGACGAATGAAGGCTCACACAATGTAATTGAAGGAGAAAGTATAAATATTCTTTTTCAAGAAGGCAGGGCATTCAGGGTTAAAGTAGAAGGAAATCCTAAGGGGAAGCTTTACTTAAAGGGGCAAAAAGAAAATGCTGGAGACTAAAGAACTAACAAAAATTTTCGGGAAGAGGACTGTCGTAAATAAGGTTGATATAAAGATAAACCCTGGAGAAATCATTGGTTTGCTCGGTCCAAATGGCGCAGGCAAAACAACGACTTTTAATATGATTGTAGGATTAATATTACCTGATATGGGGGAAATTCTGCTTGATGAAAACAGGATTACTGACCTGCCAATGTTTAAAAGGGCACGGTTGGGTATTTCTTTTTTATGCCAGGAATCAAGTGTGTTTAGAAAACTAAGTGTGATTGATAACCTGGTAGCAATATATGAAATTCTTGGTGAAAAGACAAGCGAGGCAAAACAAAAGGCAATTAAGATGCTTGAGGAATTCAATCTAATGGGGTTGAAAGACCAAAAGGCATATACGCTTTCTGGTGGAGAAAGGAGAAGGGTTGAAATTGCCCGGGCATTGATAAGCAAACCAAAGTATCTACTACTTGATGAACCATTCACAGGTATTGACCCGATCGCCCGTGCGGAACTCCAGGAAATAATTGTTAATTTGAAAAATAAAGGTATAGGTATTTTAATTTCTGATCACAATGTTAGAGAAACACTTGAAATCACAGACCGTGCCTACCTTATATATGATTCAAAAATTCTTTTATCAGGAGATGCACAAACTCTTATTAATGACCCCAAGGCGAGAGAACTTTATCTCGGGTGGAAATTTAAAATTTAAAATTAGTAAGCATAGCTCTAACTTTTTAGTATCTTAGAAATAAGCGAAAATTGTTAGTTTATTATTTTAACGGATAATGATATTTGCCTTTTTCCCATAAATATATCTGTCTTTTACCTTCTTCACTCCTGTTACGATAAATGAATTTCAATTCTCTCATTTCATCAATTTCTATTCTGTAGTTATTTTTGAAAAACGGGATAAATTCGTTTTTTACAAGCAAGCGGAAATTTTCAATTGCCTTCTGGGCATCGTCAGCTTTTTCTTTCATACCATATAATTCAATAACAATTACAGAATCAGAGCGGTCAAAGAAACTATAAAGATAGATATCAAATTGAGCCAGTGGATACTGCCAGGCGGCATAAGCATACTGATTTAACTGAATTGATGCCATATCACCTTTACTCAGTGCCAGGAGTTCACTGAGATTACTTGAATAACCAGTAATTACCAAGATAACTGCTAAAATTTTAGCTTTTAATTTTACCATTTCGTCCATAAGTTCTCCTTTTGCTAATTATTTATATTTTTTTACCAAAATCAAGGGGAATTTGGAATTTATAGAATTTAAATGATAAATATTTAAAATTTGTTGACTTTAGATTAATTTTGATTATAATTGGATGTGTTTAACGATCCAGTCTTCACCATAACATCACCAACTAATAATTTTGGTCAATTTTTTTTAATTTCTTCAGGTGAAGTAGAGAAATTATTTTATATGCTCAGTTTAAATAGGAGGCTGAGTGATAAAACCAAGAGAATTTATTGAAAAAATAAGACCTTACAAACCCGGCAAACCAATAGAGGAAGTTGTTCGGGAATTAAATTTGAAATGTAAAGTCATAAAATTGGCTTCCAATGAAAATCCACTTGGAACTTCTCCGCTGGCAATCAAGGCTATGCGCAAGGCATTAAGAGAAACTTTCCTTTATCCTGACGACAATTGTTTTTATCTTAAAAATGTTTTAGCACAGAAACTCACTGTCAACCCTGATGAAATTATTGTGGGTAATGGCTCCGTAGAAATAATCCCTTTGATTGCCCTTGCCTACCTTGGCCCCGAAGATAGTGCAATTGTTGGTAAAGGTGCATTCATCTGGTATAAAATAGCAGTAAATATTGCAGGTGCCCAATTAATTGAAACTCCGATGAATAATTACAAGCACGATTTGAAGGCAATGATGAATGCAATTCAGAAAAATACAAAACTGGTTTTTATAGATAACCCCAATAATCCTACCGGCACCATTGTGTCAAAAAAGGAATTAGAAGAATTTTTAAACCAAATCCCCGATAATATTCTTGTCGTTATGGATGAGGCGTATCGCGAATATATTGATGACCCAGATTATCCTAATTCTATTGATATTTTTAGAAAAAGGAAAAATATTCTAATCTTACGAACCTTTTCAAAGATCTATGGGCTCGCTGGAATTCGTCTGGGTTATGGCTTAGCACAAAAAGAAATTATTACAAATCTTATGAAATTAAGAATCAATTTTAATGTCAATAGAGTATCACAGGCCGGTGGTATTGCTGCACTGGATGATGATGAGTTCGTAAGAAAATCAAAAATGGTAAATAATGAAGGAAAAAAATTTCTATATGATGCTTACAAGAAACTTGGACTTTTCTATATTCCTACCCACGGAAATTTTATCTTTGTTGATTTTCCCAAAGATAGTCAGATATTCTATGAGGCATTACTGAAAGAAGGGATAATTACAAGAACAATTAAAGAGTATGGTTTCCCCAATGCCCTTAGAATTACAATTGGGACAGAAAAACAAAACTACCGTTTGATAAAATCTTTGAAGAAGGTATTGTCTAAAATTTGACACGATACTCACTTAGTAATATTTAAAATGGGAGGTAACTGAATATGAGAAATTTTTCAGAACTTCTTGATTTTGCAAAAAACAAAGGTAAAAAAGTTTGTGTTGTCGTAAAAGCTGAAGATGAACCTGTGCTTGAAGGGATTAATTTAGCAATAAAACAGGGGTTGCTTGCGTATGTTTATCTGCTCGGTGCCCGAGAAACGATTAAAGAGCTATGTAAAAAGGTGGAGTTTGATTTAAAGAACACAGAAATAATAGATATCACAGAAGAACAGGAATGTCTCAAAACTGCTTTATCAATTGTAAAAGAGAAAGGCGATTTTTTAATGAAAGGGATGATCTCAACGAGCACATTTTTAAAAGGTGTTCTGGACAAAGAATATGGATTAAGAACTGGAAAAGTTCTAAGTCATATCGCAGTCCTTGAAATTCCCGGTTATCACAAATTATTATTCATGTCTGACGGCGGGATGAATCCAAAACTGGAATTAAAAACCAGGGTAGATATAATAAATAATGCGTTATGGTTGATGAATGGCTTGGGGATACAAAAACCAAAGATTGCGCTTGTTGCAGCAAGTGAAGCAGTCCACCCGGATATGCCTGAAACGGTTGACGCAACAAAGATTGTTGAAATGAATAAGAATGGTGAATTTCCCAATGCAATAATTGAAGGTCCTTTTGGCTTTGATGTTGCAGTTTCAAAAGAGGCAGCCGCGCACAAAAAAATAAAAAGTGAAATCTCTGGTGATGTTGATTTTATCCTGATGCCGAATATCTCAGCCGGAAATATCTGGGCAAAAGGATTGATATATTTTGCCAGGGCAAAGGCTGCCGGCATTGTTGCGGGTGCGAGTAAACCCGTCGTTTTACTCTCCCGTGCCGATGATGCAGAAACAAAGTTGAATTCCATTGCCCTCGGAGTCGCGGTTTCGTAATATTATATATTAGATTTCAAATTTTGACATTGCAGCTTATAAACCTTCTTTAACCAAAACCCGGCTCCAATTTCTTGGAATATACGCATTGCTTTTTGTAAATACTTATGCGCCGTTTTGGTTTCTCGACTTCTGTTACCTAATGAAAAAACCATCAACATTTCGCCATAATTTTCTGCAACCATAATTTTGAGCCAATCTTTGTAAATATATCTTTAGCCTTCCGTAAATAACTGTTTGCACTTTCCACCTCGCCCATTGCTTTTAGCCATTCACCATAATAATAATATGACTTTGCCAGTTCAAATAGCTGATGCAGTTCTTCAAAGATTTTAATTGCCTCTTTAAATTTTTTTGCTGCCTTTATTCTTATCTGCCCATCTCCTTTTTTCCTCATCTTTTTGTCTCCTGATATTCCCTGACTTGCACAAATCCTTGCCTTTAAAAGCAATGCCTCAGCCTTACCCAACTTTGATTTTAATTCTTCAGATAAACTAAGAGATTTTTCAACACGCTCCATTGCTTCTTCATTATTATTTTGCAAAACTTCAAGTTCTCCTAAAGAGATATATACTCGTCTTAACGATTCTTTTGACCCTACTTCCATCGCCTTCTTTTCTGCAATTACAAAATATTTTTTTGCTTTGCAATACTTTCCTTGCTCAAGATATACCCTACCAATATTGTTAAGAGTTATTATTTGACCACTAAGATCACAAATTTTTTTTCTGATTCTAAGTGACTCGGTAAGATATTTCTGCGCCGCACGGAAATTACCTAAATCTGTGTATAAAGAGCCAATATTGTTCATCCTCATTGCCTTATTTTGAATATTACCCGTTTTCTCGTCGATCTTGAGTGATCTAACAAAATATCTTAGTGCAATACGATAATCACCAATACTTCTTAATGCGATACCAATATTATTTAGGTCGATTGACTGATCCTGTATGTTCCCTATTTCCTCATCTATCTTTAAGGATCTTTGAAAATATTCAAGCGACTCTTGATAATCACCGAGTCTGTGGAATACATTGCCCATATTACTAAGACTTGTTGCTTGACCCTGTCGGTCACCTATCTCTTCACAAATTTTCAGAGTTTTTCGCAAATATTCAATCTCTTTACGATAATTGCCAATCCTATCATACATATAGCCAAGATTGTTCATAGTAGTTGCCAACCCTTTTCGGTTTCCTATTACCTTTTCAATTTTCAATGATCTTACAAGGTATTCTAGTGCTTTTGAATAATTGCCGAGATCATCAAAAGCAAGACCAATATTATTCAAAGTGCTTGCCTCGCCTCTTTTGTCTTTTATTTGTCTACACATTCTTAAAGATATAATGTAATGTGCAAGTGCCATCTTGTAATTGCCACGGATTTTGTAAACATATCCAATATTGTTGTAACAATCTGCTATTCCTTTTTTATCAGCAATTCTTTTATATTTTGAGAGGGCTTTTTTCGCGGAATTCAACATATCTTCATATCTGCTGATCCAACCATAAATTTCACTCATCAGTAAGAGACAATCCGCCTCAAATTTTCTGTTAACCATTGTTTTTGCGATACGCATACATTTATTTAGATCTTCCAGCGCCTCTCCATTTTTACCAGTTAGATTGAAAACCTCAGCGCGATGCATAAGAGATTTTGCTAAAAATTCGCTTCTCTTTTCAATATGAATAAGAAAATCTGTAGTATTCATTTCTGTTTATTCCTATTTTTTAATATTCTAATAAATCAAGCGATTAGAATTTTATTTTAATTTACCTTCAAGTTTTTCGTACGAATCTATTGCCCTTGTAAAGAATTCTATTGCTTCTTCATTGGCATAAACTTTTTTTGCCTTTTCACCTGCCTCAACCGAATAAAGCAATGATTTATCATAATTTTCACCCTGATAAAAATGATAGGAAAGCAAACCTAAAAACTCTTCTTTTCTCTCTTTCAATTCTTTTTCAATAAACTCACCAGTCCTGTTATGAAGTTCTTTTTTTCTGGCAAAAGACAATGTTCCATATGCGACTTCTTGAGTTAATATATGTTTAAATAAATATTTCACTTGTTTTCCGCCTTTTGCCTGTTTTATAAGATCGAAGCGCTCAAGATTGGAAAGTGCACTCTTCATTATTTTATGGTCGGGATATATTCCTTTAAGCAAAAACTCATCAAATTCTCTTCCTAAAACCGAAGCAACCTGGAGTACATCACGGTCCTTTAAGTCGAGCCTATCAATTCTTGATAATATGACTGCTTCAACCGTGTCTGGTAATTGTAATGTTTTTATATCACCCCTGAATACCCATCTTCCTTTTTCTTCAACAACATATCCTTGTTCAATCAGTGATTTTACCAACTCTTCAATATAGAATGGATTACCCTGTGATTTATTGACGATTATTTTTTTCAAATCGTCTGGTATCTCCCTTATGTTGAGCATATTGCTAACGAGCTCCAGACTTGACTCTTTTGAAAGTTCCTTTAGTAATAACTCGGTTGTCCATTCTTTTTCCAAAAATTCTTCTCTCTTCTTCAATGGACGATAAACAGCGGTAAATAGTATCGGTTTATCTTCAATATTTCTACCAATATAATTTAGAAGTTCTATCGAAACTGTATCAATCCAGTGTATATCTTCAAGTATAATGTTAACTGGCATTTTTTTAACAATAAATTTCAAAATATCAAAAACAATATCAAATACCCGCTGTTTTTTCAACTTTGCATCGAGAAACTTTGTAAGTGAAGTCTCAGGAAAAGAAACGCCAAGCACCTCTCCAATAACAGGCAACCAATCAATGAGTTTTTTGTCAACCGCTACTAACTCTTGCCTTATCTTCTTCTTTCTAATCTCAATTGAATCTTCAGGCAAAATGTTGAAAAATTCGTTGAGAATTTCAATCCAGGGATAGTATGAAAATGCACTCCCATAAGATATACAGCTTCCCTTAAGTATCTTAAACCCTTCTTTTTCTGATAATTTGATAACTTCCTGTACCAATCTTGATTTCCCAATACCCGGTTCTCCGGTTATACATAAAATTTGTCCCTTGCCCTCAGAACAATATTTAATCACCCTTCTGACCTCTTCAATTTCCTTTTCTCTACCTATAATCTTTTCGCTTTCTGATAGCCACCTGCTCAGCACATTTTTTCCGACCTGCTTCTTTCCGGCGAGTTTATAGGTCTTTATTTTTTTCTTTTTCCCCTTATATTCCTTTTCTCCAAGAAATTCATAATCAAAGAGAGCGAATGTCTTATTGAATATCGGTTCACTAACAACAATCGCTCTATTCTCTGCCTTTGCCCCGAGCCGGGCTGATAGATTTACCGCATCTCCGAGTGTGGCGTATTCCCTTCTTAACTGATTGCCAACAGGTGCCGCAAAGACTGACCCCGAATTTATTCCCGCTCTTAAATTCAATTTTTTTAAATCGGGATGATTTAATACCTCGTAGGCAAAAAGGACTGCCCTTTGTTCATCATCTTCGTAGGCAAAAGGAAAACCAAATACTACAAGTAATCTTTCACTATCTTTATAGATATCAATTGCATTTATCCAACCATCATATTTATCTACGATTGAACTTACAACCTTATAAAATTTTGTCATTATCTCTGCAGTTTTTGGGGTTTTCTTATCATAATTAATCCCTGAGAAATGCAAAAATACAACTGCTATCTTTCGGTGTTCCCCATCCTTGTGGTCAAAACTTGGTTTAAGTTCAATCCTTTTTAATAACCATTGAGGAATATAATTTTTGAGATTGGAAGCCTTATTTTTAATCTTATCCAAGTTCACACCGGAAGTGTGCTTTGGTTCGCTGGCTCTTTTCTTTGTCTTGACATACCGCCATACACCGTCCTTTTGTTTAAAAATTATATTATCAAGTTCATCTTTTATTTCCGTACTGACGACTATCTCGCCGGGTCCTGCGAGATCAATCATACTCATCAAATTATTTATCACTCTACCGCCCAGAAAAAAATTATTTTCCAAATCATGGAAATAAACCTGCCCTTTTTCAAGTCCGATATGGACTTTTATCCTGAATTTTCCAACCTTCGTTTCTGTCTGAGAATGTTTTTTTACAAATCCAAGGATTTCCTGTGCTGCACATATTGCGCATTCACTTGCTGAAAGACTATCATTACTTTCAGGAAAAAATGCGAGAAATGCGTCACCACCAAAACGATAAATATCGCCATCCCATTTGTATATAATTTTAATCAGCGGATCAAAAAATCGATTTATAATTTTATTTACTTCTTCGGAACCTTCCTTACCCAAATGTGCAAGTTTCTCACTCATTGAGGTAAAACCTGATATGTCAGCAAAAAGAAGGACAGCATTGAATTTTTCACTTATTTTATATTGTCCATTTAAAATCTTTGCCGTCACAAGTCTTTTTGGTAAAAAACTGGCTATTGCATCAGCAATATTTTTTTCTGTCTTCATATGTTTCTCACTCCCATTTGAGATTTTATTCAGTTTTTCTTAAAAATCAAGTGGATTTACTTTAGAGCCTTCCGCATTTTATAGGTTGATTTCTTTAGGTTCAATAAAACCTATTAGCAAAACCTATAGTGGCAGACCTTGTTCTGCTATTTAAAAGCTGAGTAAACTCGGCCAATACATTCTAAGTTGACTTTTTAATAAACAGGGATAAAATAAATTGCATTATGTTTGGTTTTAGATTCTTTCCAGAAATTGACCAGATATTTGAACAATTGAAGCATAAAAATTTTTTATCTGTTTCAGGTTTCGCTGGTTCAGCCCTATCAATCTTTATCATTGAACTTGCAAAAAAATTCAATCAGATAATCTATGTTACTAATAAAAACAATATAGAAAGATTCGGGCGGGAAATTGCTGAAATTTATCCTGATACTGCGATAATAGACGCTGATAATCCATTTTTTGAGCCCGTGCGTATAATTATCATAGATGAAGAATATTTAAATAAAAACCTGAAGGTAAAGAAAATATTTGAAATCGATACTGGAAAATCAATTGACCGCGATGATTTGATATCACGCCTTTCGGCAAGTGGGCTCCAACGTGAGGAACTTGTTGAAGAAGAAGGAGAATTTGCGGTGAGGGGTGGCATTATGGATATTTTCCTTCCAAATTCCGAACCATTTCGTATTGAATTTGAAGGTGATACAATCATTTCAATAAGAAAATTCAATCCTTTAACGCAACGTTCAGTTGAGACAATTACAAAATTTTCAGTAAAACTTGCCGTGCCTGATCTTTATACCACAATTTTAAATGCAATAAAAAGCGATGGAATAATCATTACTGAGAAACGAATTAAATTTGACTATCCGCAAATATTATTGGAATCACCAGCCGATTTTAATTTTTTTATGAGCCCTTCGCCGAAATATTTCGGGAATCTTCGACAATTACATTTTGATATAGAACAAAAGACTCACACATATAAATTTTTGATAAGAGAATCAATCATCTCCAATTTAGAATCAGTAATTGGACAAATTAATGCAACTGTTCTGCCTTTAAGAGAAGGTTTTGTTGATTTAAACAGAAAGATTATATATTTAACTGAATCGGACATTTATGGATATATACCAAGAAAGAAAACAAAGTTTAAAGGGCTTTTTATTGATGATCTCAAAGGACTAAAAATTGACGATTATGTTGTCCATAATGATTTTGGTATAGGTCAATTTAAGGGATTGTTTCCTATTGATTTTGAAGGGAAAAAAGTAGAATGTCTACGCATTGATTATGCTGGCGGTGATAAGGTTTATCTTCCGGTTGAAAGATTAAACCAACTTGAACGATACATAGGGAGTGAAGGGAAACCGCCAAAACTATCAAAAATCGGTAGCGAATTATGGCTTAAAACAAAAGAAAAGGTGAAAAAAGCGACCGAAGTTTTGGCAAGGGATTTAATGAATCTTTATGCACGCCGTCAGTTGAGTCAAGGTTTTGCCTTCTCAAAAGACGGTGCTGAGATGCGCGAACTTGAAGCAGGATTTCCATTTGAAGAAACCCCAGATCAAAAAAAGGCGATAGAGGATGTTAAAAAAGATTTGGAATCTCCCGAACCCATAGAGAGATTGATCTGCGGTGATGTGGGTTTCGGCAAAACTGAGATTGCAGTTCGAGCTGCATTTAAAGCTGCACTCGATTTTAAACAAACAATGGTGCTCTGTCCCACAACTATCCTTGCATTCCAGCATTACAATACTTTTATCAGAAGATTGAAAAATTTTCCGGTAAGGATTGAAATGGTTTCAAGATTCAAAAAGAAAACCGAATTGAAGAAAATTTTAAGAGATATAAGTGACGGCAAAATTGATATTGTCATCGGCACGCATCGCCTCCTTGCTCCAGATGTAGTATTTAAGGATATTGGTTTATTGGTTATTGATGAAGAGCAGAAATTCGGTGTATTGCAGAAAGAAAAAATGAAGAGATTAAAATCGGGAATAGATGTTATCTATCTCTCTGCCACACCAATACCAAGGACCCTTTATATGAGCTTGGTAGGGATAAAAAATATATCAGTCATATACACGCCTCCCATGGGTAGAAAAGAAATAATAACAAAGATAATCAATTTTGAGGACGATGAGATAAAAAAAATAATCAATTTTGAGTTAAACCGCGGGGGGCAGATCTTCTTTGTGCATAACCGTATTCAAACAATAGAAACCATAAAAGCACGCTTGCAAAAAATCCTTCCCACATTACGTATATGTCTGCTTCACGGGAAGGTCAAATCAAATATAAGCGAAAAAAAGATAATTGAATTTATTGAAGGGAAATATGACCTTCTTCTTTCCACAGCAATAATTGAATCGGGCATTGATATGCCCAGGGTCAATACAATTATCGTAAATGAAGCGGACAAATTTGGACTGGCTGATCTGCACCAATTAAGGGGCAGGGTAGGAAGGTCAGAAATACAGGGATACGCATATTTTATTGTCGCATCAAGAATTACGGACGAAGCCAAGAAGAGATTAAGTGCCCTGATTTCTTATACTACTCTGGGCTCAGGATTTAGACTGGCAATAAGGGATATGGAAATCCGTGGAGTTGGGAATATTTTGGGCAAAGAGCAATCGGGTTTTGTGAACGCCGTAGGTTATCATCATTACATAAAAATTTTAAATAATGTAATACAGGAATTAAAAGGCAGAGAACTTTCTTTTGAACCCGTATTGAATTTGAGAATTCCCGGCTATATTCCTGCAGATTATATTCCGAGTGCTTATGAAAGGACTGCAATTTATAAAAGGCTAATGGAAGTTCAATCCGAATATGAATTGAAAACCATAAAAGAAGAATTCATTGACCGTTTTGGTAAATATCCACAGACTGTTGAAAATTTATTTACAATTGCAAGGATAAGACTTCTTGCATTAAATCTTAATGCGAGTGAAGTTAACCAATTTAAAAACATCTTACAATTTTTCCATAAGGGTAACTTGATAAAAGAGTTACCGATAGATTCTATTTAGAAATATCTACCGTCGCAATCTCATTTTCAATCTTGTCCAGATGTAAAAGATCGCCAAGTTTCATAAATATCTCATTAGCCTTTAAAAAGAATTGTAACGCCTCTGGATATTTGTTCTGACTTTTATAGCATAAACCAAGCAAGTAATATATTTCAGCGGTGAACGAATTATCTTGTAATTTTACGATTATATTCAGAGCCTTATCATAATATTCCTGAGCACTTTTGAATGCCCTCAATGCACAAGATACCTTCCCCATATATATAAATGCATATATCCGTCGATTGACATCTGGGTCATTTTTTAACTCCTTAAATAGAT
>JBDRVV010000037.1 GCA_039802005.1 candidate division WOR-3 bacterium | reverse complement strand
GGAACTCAGGCACTTTATTCCAACACAGGCGGCAGTGATAACACTGCCAGCGGATATTATGCACTTTATTCCAATACGACCGGTAATTACAACACTGCCATCGGTTCCCAGGCGCTTTATCTGAACACGACCGCGGGTCACAATATTGCTATTGGAGAAAGGGCGCTATATAACCAATCCTATTACAATGCCGGTACCCCATGGAATAGTTTTAATATCGCTCTCGGTGACAGTGCCCTTTTCAGCAATCAGCCCACGAGCACTTCAAACGGAATATATAACACCGCCTTAGGACATCGGGCACTTCGCTACAACACGACGGGCACTTATAACACTGCCAGCGGATACCAGGCGCTTTTTTCTAACACAATAGGCTGGGATAATACTGCCAGTGGATACCAGGCACTTTATTCCAACACTACCGGCTATTTAAACACTGCCAGCGGATACCAGGCACTTTATTCCAATACTACCGGCACTAATAACACTGCTATCGGACATCTGGCACTTTTCTACAACACCAGCCATTTTAACACTGCTATCGGCAGTAATGCGCTTTATTCCAATACCACTGGCGGCTATAACACTGCAATCGGATACTATGCGCTTTCTTCCAACACGACCGGTTCTTATAATACTGCAGTGGGCAGTTATACTGCGACAAATGGCAATAGTGATAACACTGTGGCTCTGGGCTATTTGGCAGACCCCACCGCGAGTAACCGGGTGCATATCGGGAATACATCAATTACCTGGATCGGCGGGCAGGTTACCTGGAGCACCTATTCGGACGCAAGGACAAAAACCGATGTGCGCGAAAATATTCCTGGTCTTGATTTTATTATGCGGCTTAAACCGGTGAGTTTCAATTGGGATACAAAGGCGCTCAATCAATTAATGGGTGTGGTTGATACTGCTGAATGGCGAGGGAAGTATGATATTGAGAAGAAACGCATCTCCGGTTTCTTGGCACAGGATGTCGCAAAGGCTGCGCGCGAATGCAACTACGATTTCTCAGGTATTGACAGCACCGCGAATGTCTATTCCTTGAGTTACGCCCAGTTCGTCGTACCTCTGGTCAAGGCAATGCAGGAGCAACAAGCACAAATTGAGAAACAACAGGCCGAGATTGAGGAACTAAAAGCACAACTCAAGATACTTCAGGAGAGAATGGGAAAGTAGTCCAGCGGAAGGGATTAATAGAGGATTCTGTCGTTTCTGTAGCGTTGCTATTTATCCACTTACGAAGTGGGGGTTAAGTCAGGCAGAATAACGGTGAATTTTGAGCCTTGACGCAGTCTGCTCTCTACTTTAATCTCGCCCTGATGTAACTGGACAATATGTTTGACGATTGATAGTCCGAGTCCTGTACCACCCTGTGTTCTTGAACGTGCCTTATCAACGGTATAAAATCTTTCAAAAATGCGCGGAATTTCTTCTGATGGGATACCAATACCTGTATCTGAAACAGTGATATAGAATTTATCTTTTTCGTATTTTGCTGAAACCTCAACCCCTCCCTTTTCCGTAAATCTTATTCCATTGCTCACGAGATTGATCAATAATTGTTGGATTAGAAATCTATCACCCGAATATGTGGGGATTGAAACTGGTGAAAAATTCAAATATAGTCCTTTTTCTTCGGCGGTCTTACGAAATAGTGAAATTACCTCCTGTATCAATTCATTCAGGTCAATCTTTTCAATATTGAGTTTTCTTTCCTGTCTTTCAACATCAGAAAGTACAAGCAGGTCAGAAACGATGTTTGTCAATCGTTCAATATTTTCCCGGACAATCTTGACAAATCTTTCCCTGTTTACCTTGTCCAGATCCGGGTCATCCAGTGCTTCAAGATAACCCTTGATTGCAGTCAATGGAGTGCGCAATTCATGGGATAGATTGGTGATAAAATCTGCCTTTATTCTTTTCAGATTTTTTGCATCAGTTATGTCATTAAAAAGATAAATAAACCACTGCTGGGATTCAAGATAGAATCTTGATACAATAAATGTCTTTCCCAAATCCGGTAGTTCAAGTTCCATAAATTCAATTTTCTTATCAGGAATTTTATTGGTAAATTCTATGAATTCTCTGTTGATTATCAGTTCTTGAATTATTTTGCCACTCTGAAATGCTTTTTCTCCAAAGATTTTTTGAATACTCCTATTTGCCTGAATAATTTCGCCGCTCAGTCTGGTTAAAACAAATCCTTCCTTCATCTCTTCAAAAAATATATTAAGTAATTCTTCTTTCCCGCCCGAAATTGATTTCTTCTCCTCTAATTTCTCAGCAAGGGCATTTAAGTTTTCTATCAGATTTGCGAGCATCCCTTTTGTTTTCTTTAAGATTCGTGACGAATATTTTGCATTCAGCAAATCTTTAGTGTATTGAACAATATCCTTCAAATTTTTGTAGTAAATAATTAAATGGAGTAGCAAAAAAAGTATAATAAAAATTAAGATTATAATAATTAGATAAATCATGCTAAATCCAATTTGTATCCAACACCCCTGACGGTTTTGATAAATTTACCACCCGGACCAAGTTTTTTTCTAAGATTGGTTATATGAACATCAATATTACGGTCAAGAATTGTTTTACCAATGACATCAAGAAGATTGTCTCTTGTAAAAACCCTGCCCGGGTTCTTCATAAAAGTATATAGAATTCTAAATTCAGTTGCGGATAAATCTATTTCTTTTTCTTTATAGAAAACCTTATGTTTTTTTACATCCATAACGAGTTCATCAAATTTAAAAATTTCTTCAGTTGTTTTTTCAGAAGTTGTGCGGCGTAATATTGCCTTTATTCTCGCAATCAATTCCCTGGAACTGAATGGTTTCACGATATAATCATCAGCACCGAGTTCAAGTCCCAGAACCCTATCAACTTCCTCACCTTTTGCCGTGAGAATAATTATCGGTAGATTTTTCGTTTGTTCTTTTGACCGCAGTTCCTTGCAAATTTCAAATCCATCAATATCCGGAAGCATCAAATCCAGAATCAAAAGGTTGGCAGGGTTTTTTGATAAATACTCCATGCCATCATAGCCATTAACAAAACCTTCTACAGAAAATCCATTCTTTTCAAGATTATAACGTACTAAATCAAGAATTACGGGGTCATCTTCAATAACCACAACTTTCTCTTTAGCCATCTATAGATAATGATAACCAATATTTTCTTCTGGTCAATAGATATGGTTAAGATTTTTAAAGATTTGATTCTGATGGTATATACAGATTGTGCTTTATGACATCCCCTTTTGTCATATAGATAATATCTTCACAAATATTAACAGTTAAATCTGCAATACGTTCAAGGTCCCTGCCAATCAATAATGCCGATATTGCATTGCTTGACATGGAATGATAACTATCCATTGTATTAATAACCTCATCCGTCAATTCCTTGAGTTCTTTATCAACAAATTTATCCTGATTGATAATTGTTTTTAAATTACTTGTATCATTACTTGTAAATGCACTAAAAGTATCTTTAAACATTTTTTGAACAATGTTGAACATATTTTTCAAATTCTTAAAACTGTTTATTGAGGTATATACTGAAATACGCTGGGCAATATTAACACAATGGTCAGCAATTCTTTCTAAATTATTATTGATCTTTAATAATGAAACGACCGTCCTTAAATCAGTCGCCTCGGGCTGAAAAAGGGCAAGGAATTCAATAAACAATGTTTCATTTTCTACTTCAATGCGATTTGATAGTTGCTCAAGATTAGTAATTATGTTATTGGCAATCACATGGTCGCGGTTATATGCACATTTTTCAGTATCCCGCAGCATATTATCTACGAGACCCGCAAATCTTATTATATTTGTCTTGAGTTTTTCTATCTTCCCTTTCAACATATCAATCAGCCCGCCCTTATCCAAACCTACCTGTTATATACGCCTCGGTCTTTGGATCTCTGGGATTGGTAAACAACTTTGATGTCTGACTGTATTCAATCAACTCACCAAGATATAAAAATGCAGTCCAATCCGAGACCCTTGCCGCCTGCTGCATATTGTGGGTTACAATAACGATTGTATATTTTTCTTTCAGATTTATCATCAATTCCTCTATCTTCGCGGTAGATATTGGATCAAGGGCAGAGCAGGGTTCATCAAATAGTATTATTTCAGGTTCAATCGCAAGGGTGCGCGCAATGCAAAGTCTCTGCTGTTGTCCACCGGAAAGGGAAAATGCCGAATCATGCAGACGGTCTGCAACCTCATCCCATAATGCCGCTGCTTTCAGCGCATTTACTACCCTTTCTTCAATTTCTCTCTTGTCTGTAATCCCGTGAATCCTTAAACCAAATGCCAAATTTTCAAAAATACTTTTAGGAAATGGATTGGGTTTTTGAAAGACCATACCGACTTTTTTTCTCAAATCATATACATCATATAGTGGATCATAAATATTTTCACCATCAATCCAAATCTCTCCCTCTACTTTTGCTGATGGGATTATATCATTCATACGATTTAAACAGCGAATAAGCGTACTCTTACCGCAACCCGACGGACCAATGATTGCCGTTATATTATTACAGTATATTTCAAGACTAATGTTTTTCAGGGCATGATTTTCTACAAAAAATACATTTAAATTTTTAATGATAATACTCGATTTCGCCATACTGCATTGGGCAGTATCTATTTTTGTTTCTTTATTTATCGCTGTAATCTCTACCATAACCTCTTCTTTCTCTGTCTTATTCTTATAATTATTGCAACAAGATTCATTCCTAAAACAAGTATCAAAAGAACCAAGGCTGAACCATAGGCAATTGGCACCTGCTTATCCGGATATGTTCCCTCGGTCATCAAGGCATAGATATGATAAGGCAATGCCTGAACCGGTGATAAAATTGAACCGGGCAATTTTTTGCTGAAAAATGTTGCGGCAGTAAATAGTATCGGTGCGGTCTCTCCGGCTGCACGTCCTATTGCGAGGACTACACCAGTTAATATACCTGGTAAAGCTGCAGGCAAAACAATTCCTTTTATGGTCTGCCATTTTGTTGCACCAACACCATATGCAGCCTCACGGAATGAATCAGGAACAGTCTTCAGTGCCTCAACCGTTGTACTTATTATCACCGGCAAAATCATAATACCCAATGTTAATGAACCAGAAAGTATAGAAACACCAAAGCCAAAGAATTTTACAAAGACTGCAAGTCCGAATAAGCCAAAGACAATAGAAGGAACTCCCGCAAGATTATTTATGCCTGTTTTTAGAATTCTCAAAATTACATTATCTTGAGCATACTCATTTAAATATATCCCTGATAAAACACCTAATGGTAAAGCAAAAAGCACCGAACCAAGGGCAAGGTAGAATGTTCCTAAGATTGCCGGCAGGATACCACCTGCAGTCATTGATTTTTTGGGCATACTGGTTATAAATTCAAGACTCAAGACCCTGGCACCCTGAAGGCTGATAAAAACAACAATAACAAACAAAAACACTGCACTTATTATTAGTGAGAGGAACAAAACTGAAATTCCAATGTTTTGAATACTTCTTCTCCTGTCTTTTGATGAATTTTTCTTAATTGTTTGATTTTCTACAGGATAGTTCATTATATTTGACATTTCAAGAGTATTGTTACCCATGTTCATCTCACCGCTGTAAATTTTTTGTGAAAACGATGAGAAATATGTTCAGCGATAATATTAAATATCATTGTCATAAAAAATAACACAATCGCAATACCAAAAAGTGCATAATAATGTTCGCTTCCCACGACTGTTTCTGCCATTTCTGCCGCAACCGTTGCAGTCATTGTTCGCACCGGTTTTAGCAGAGAAAAAGCAATGTTTGCAGAACCACCCGCGACCATAAGGACTGCCATTGTCTCACCGATTGCCCTGCCCAAACCTAAAATAATACCGGTTGTGATACCGCTTGATGCTGCTGGTAGAACGATTTTTGTCATCGTTTCCCACTTGGTCGCGCCCAAGGCGAGCGCTGCTTCCCTGTATTCCTTCGGGATTGCCGTCAATGCATCTTCAACAATGCTGGTGATTGTAGGAAGAATCATAATACCTAAAACAATGGCAGCAGAGAGCGCGGTAAAACCTGTAGGCAGATTGAACAATCGTTGAATTATCGGAGCAATAAAGAGTGCTCCGAACAGACCATATATTACCGAAGGCACACCAGCAAGCAATTCAATAATTGGCTTGAGTGTCTCTTTAAGCCACTTTGGTGCAACCTCAGCAATGTAAAGAGCACACATAATACCTAATGGTGTAGCAAGTATCAGCGCACCAAGCGTGACAACTAAAGAACCGTAAATCATTGGTAAAATTCCGAATTCTGGTTCTTCGTGGGTTGGATACCATTCCATCCCGAAGAGGAAATCTTTGAGACTGACAAATTTCAAAATTGGTGTTCCTTGAGAAATCAATACAATCACTATTCCTGCAAGGAAGACGAGCGCACTTAGAGCAATAATAAAGAGAACAATTTTTATTGTACCCTCAGTCATTCTGCGGTTCAGTAGCATTCAAACTCCCTCAAAACATTTTCTCTGAAGAATCATACCCCTCACCTTAATCCTCTCCCCAGGGGGAGAGGAAAGTGAGGGGTAATAGTATCTATTTAACCGGCACAAAGCCATTATCGCGGACTATTGTCTGTCCTTCAGTTGAAAGTATGAATTCAATGAAGGATTTGGCAATGCCTGATGGATTACCATTCGTATACATATATAATGGACGTGCAAGAGGATAAGTGCCATTTTGGACAGTTGCTTCTGAAGGTGTAACTCCGTTAACCTTCAGCACTTTGACTTTGTCGCTCAGATAACCGAGTCCCACATAACCTATTCCACCCGGGGTTTGTTCTACTGCCCTTGCTACTTCAAGATTGGATGCAAGCATCAATGCACCATCAGTTAGTTTTGCACCACCAAGAACTTTTTCATTAAATACTTCATAAGTTCCTGAAGCCGCATCCCTTGATACGGCAACGATATTGCCTTTGCCACCGAGTGCATTCCAGTTGGTCATTTTACCGGTATATATCTTTTTCAAGTCTTCAACAGAAATTTCATTGATTGGATTACTGGGATGAACGATAACCGCAATTCCATCCATTGCAATCACAGTTCCTACTGCATTTACACCCTTTTCACGTGCCTGTTTGATTTCTTTTGTCTTCATTGGTCTTGAAGAATTGGCAATATCACAGGCACGGTCAATGAGTGCCGCAATGCCGGTTCCTGAACCACCCCCCCGCACCATAATATCTGCATCAGGGTGTTTCTCCATATATGCTTCTGCTGAGGCCTGGGCAATAGGTAGAACCGTTGTTGAACCTTGAATCACAAGGCTCTGGCTGAAGCCTAAACCTATTAGCAATGATAAAACCAATAAGTTTTTCATATTAACCTCCTCACATTAATAAGAACACTTTGCTTGAATCATAAATTTATCCACCGGAACCTTTAAGGTGTCTTGATATTCAGTAAGTTGATAATTTGCTTGAATCAATAGATTGTCACTTATTTTGTAATTTAATCCCAAAATTTTGGTGTAAACCGCATCTATATTAGCCGCGGCTGTCGTATCTGTTACATTCTTATCCCATATATCGTAACGGGCTAAAATTGCAAAATTCTTGGTGATATCAATCTGACCGATAAATGAATATCCCACACCCTTGGTTATTTTGTTATCAGGGGTCTTACCATCTTCAGAAATAAAATACTCACCAATCAATGATGCAAATGCATACCTTAATTGGACAACCCCCGTCATTCTGTTTTCAGTTAAATCAACGGAAAGGGTTTCACTATCCGCTGCACTCCAGTATTTTGTAGTGGTCTTCTCCATCCAGTAAGAACCCTTTAACATTATTCCAAAATTTCGTAAGAAAACAGGGGGAACGATTGAAGCATTAAAACATTTTGCTTTATTCAAATCAATCTCTGTTGGTTTGCTATAACCAGAACCGTTAAAGGTTTGAATAGAAACATCACCAAACCCATTTGGCAGATAACCATAGAACCCAACACCCAAATCAGCGGTATTGATTTTTTTGAGATGGTCTTCCAATGACTTTTCAATAAGTGGGTATTCCCATAAATCAGCCAAACCAAAATAGACTTTCTGTAATCCAATCATAAGTTTAGCATCAGGAATGTATTTACCAATATAAGGCAAAGTCCAGTCAGCCTGTCCGTATTTAAATCTTACAAGCCAATCCGAATCCTTTGTGTAACCCGCCTTCATATTTATGTCAATTGTGCCACTAAAGGCAACAGGTGTGGTGGATGTCTTCCACCTTATATAACCCCTATCAATGGAAAAAGCATGGGGATGTTTACTCGCTGTATCCGGTTTCATCAGGTAATCATAGGTATATCTGACCCAGATATAACCGTATATAGGGGCATCCGCATAGACCATGCTGACGCATAACAACAAAAACATGCCCCAAAGGACGAATTTGGGATTTAGGATTTGAGATTTGGGATTTAACCCCATATGCCTCCTTTCACAAGACATTATACCTTCGGGATATTAAGTTTTAATTAACCAAATGTTAAAAGATGGTTAAGATAGATTGTCATTTTCGCCCTTGACAAATGTAAATTATTGATTAATATATAATAGGCTTAAGTCTTTATGATAAGAACACTTTTTTTATAGAAAGGAGGTGAAATCGAAAAAATACGGGTTTCATTTAGAAATTAGAGATATACTAACCATAAAGGGGGTGTAAGGTGCGAACAACACTATTGGTGTTTGGAATTATATCGTTTATAACATGGGGTAGTGCAGATTGGGAATCTATCGGACCATACGGTGGCTATATAAGACCAGTTATGGTATCATTCAGCGATCATAATATTGCGTATGTTGCCACATACAGCTCGCCAGCATTCATTGCAAAAACTACCAACGGTGGTACGAGTTGGACAACCGTGGGTTCTATCAGTAGTTATCCTTATTGCGGTGCTATTGATCCCACAAACCATAACAATTTATATCTCGGTGGTAATTCTTATTTTTATCGCTCTACTAACGGCGGAGTAAACTGGAGTAGCGTTTATGTTCAAAATTCAGTAATATATGGTATAGCTGTTCACAACACAAATCCTACAATTGTTTATGCGGCAGGATATGCCTATGATGGCACAAGATATAGATTGGCTTTTTTCAAAAGTACAAATAGTGGTGTGAACTGGGCTACAACTTATGTCACAGACAGCACAGGTTATGGTTATAATATTGCGATAGACTATACAAATGCGAATACTGTATATATTTGCGGATATTCTTATTACAACAGCACCTATTGGCCTGTGGTATACAAATCAACAAATGCAGGCACAAACTGGACACTGGTCAATTCTGGAATACCATCCAGTACCTATTATGTCTTATCCGTCGCTGTCCACCCAACGAATCCAAATATTGTTTATGCCGGGGCATATACCGGGATATATCGCTCCACAAATGGCGGGACTTCCTGGACCCAGGTAAGTACCCATTATTATAATTATGGAATGTCCGTAAGTAGTGCTGCGCCAAATGTAGCGTATGTAGGCGGTTATACAGATATTTACAAAACGACAGATGCTGGTGCAACCTGGTTCTCTGTTTCTACGGGTGTGCAGGGCAATTATTTCTACTTTATTCCGATGAGTCAACAATCTGGTCAAATAGCATACTATGGCAGTAGTAAAGGTATTTACAAAACAACTAATGGAGGTTCAAATTGGTTTGATGTAAATACTGGTCTTAGCTTAGGTACAATCTGCAGTTTCACCAATGCCCCTTCTTCACAGTCAACAATATATACATCAATAGAAGGGATGGGTGTTTATAGAACAACCAACAGTGGAACAAACTGGACCTTGCTACCCACACCGGTGAGTTGCGGGAACATCTGCGAATTTGCTGTTGCCTATAACAATCCCAATCTTGTATACGCATTAGAAGGAAGTGGTTGAGGCAATGCTGAGCTCTATAAGAGCACAGACGGCGGGTCCGTCTGGTCAAGTGCATTGGATACATATTATGCTGATGGCGGAGCATTGGTTATAGATCCTAATAACAGTTCAATACTCTATAGCGGCGGTTACCAATATTACTATGATGGTACAAATTACACTTACTATTTTATTGTATCAAAGTCAACTGACCAGGGCACTAGTTGGGAAAGGGATACGATTATCGGAACTTTAAACAATCTCAGTTGTTGTTATGCATTGGCAATTGACAGAAGCAATTCAAATATAGTTTATGCAGGCGGAAATGCAGGAAGTACCCCGGCTTTATTTAAAACCACCAATGGTGGGATTTCCTGGTTTTCTTCTTACAGCGGGTTGAGTGGAACTGTGTACGATATAAAGATTGGTTCCACTAAGGCAAACATATTATACGCAGGAACTTCTTCAGGAGTTTACAAATCAACAAATGCTGGTGCAAACTGGACGAACACAGGATTATCTGCAAGTGTCCAGGCAGTTTTAATCAATCCATCCAATGAAAATGAAATATATGCTGCAACAACAGGCGGTGTTTACAAGAGTACGACAGGCGGAGGTTCCTGGACATTGATGAATACAGGATTGCAAAACACGAATACTACATCACTTGGTATATATCCTAATAATTACCTCTTTGTTGGCACGAACGGCAGCAGTATGTATCGGTGGAGTCTTATGGTAGGTACAGAAGAACAAAATATATCCGGAGCGATTAAGAAACTCACGGTTGAACCCAATCCCTCAAACAGATTTTTCAGGATAACCTACGAACTAATTCAGCCCAGCCATGTAAATCTCTCAATTTATGATATTCAGGGCAGATTTGTGAAAAAACTAATAAATGCAAAACAGACAAAAGGCACATACAGTGCAATCTGGGATGGAACTGACGAAAGAAATGTACCGATAGCAAACGGAATCTATTTCACCAAACTTGAAACTGGGGGATTAAAAGCAATTCAAAAACTAATCCTGAACAGATAGAAAACAATCAAACAATATCTTGGATGGAGCACCCGGTTAAAACCGGGTGCTCCATTTTGTATTTTCTCTACTTCTCCTATTTAAATTTTTTTCGATCCCGCTTGCGAAGGGGGAAATGTTAACCTTGCTGGTTTGATTTTAGTTCCCCGATCTTTCCTCTTATCCAATCCCAATCAGGATTCCCATAATTAAAAAAACATTTAAAATTATCCTTTAACCAGTCATAGCCATCAATTTCAACATAAATGTGAATAGTATTCCCGTGATGCTACACTTTTAGTTTTTTTAAATCTTCAAAAAATCTTGCTATTGTTTTGATTTTGTTACTCTCTTCAATCTGTTCCGTGGTTATGACAAAAGTTCCATCTGTATCAACCTCGGCGATAGCCCTTCCTTTTTTCGCTGGTTTACTTAAAGTCAAATCTCCATCTTCATCTAAGGTTATAAAGAAAACCTTTATATTTTTAGTAACAGGACTATTTTTAAGTTTAATATTCCAATATCCGGTTTGTGCAACCCTTTCTCTTAAGGATGCTTTGGAAGACACGATAGCAATCGGTTTACATTTTTTGGGGTCATAAATCACTAAATCTGCATCTGGCAAATGCATTCCGAATTCCCCAAAGTCTACTACAATATTTCTTTTCACTTTTGACAAACATTCTGTAAGATTTCTATCAGCTTTGTCTAATGTTGCTCCCTTTATCACCTCAAGTCCCATTGCTCTTAATTCTTCCACTATATATTCTAAAATGACATCCTCTAACATATTACCCTTAAAAGGTTTCCAAGACTGCTCAGCATCTTTTATGCCAAATTTTAATATATTCTCTTTGTATTTCTGTCTTATATCCATTAGTATCTTCGTAAAGTTATTAATACCCTCTCTTCTTAATCTGTCTTTTATGTGCTGTTTCATATTTTTGGAGAACTCACTTTTTTTATCTCTCATAATATCTCCATTCAACTCTTAAATTTTTTTGAACTTCACTTTTACCACTTTTCTTAACAATGATTAAATATTTAAACCCTCTAAGATAAAAATTATGCTGAATTGCCTTGCTATGCCAGAAAGGTGTGTTTGAAGACTGATTCCGCCTTACCACACATATTATATCTACGGGTTGGAAATATTTTGTAAGCCTTTCATAAATTTTAAAACCCACAGGAATAAAAATTCGTTTTGCCCATTGATCTCCTATAAGCCAGGCAAGAACTTTATTATCCTTCAATACCCTGTAGCTTTCCTTCATAACTTCTTCAAGTTCATTAAAAAATTTATCATCACTTGCGGATATATTTCCAATGTTAAGTGGATGCTCATTATACTTAATATTATCACCGTAAGGCGAGTCAATAAAAATCATATCCACAGAGTTATCTCTAAGAGGTAACCTTCTGGCATCAGCCTGAATAATATCAGACCTTGTTGGTACTATATCAAATGCTATTACTCTCCTCTTTTCCTCCAGACAAACATCAATTGTAGTTCCTGACCCAGCCATAGGGTCGCATACCAAATCACCAGGTTCAGTGTACCTATGAACTAAATTATAAAGTATAAAAGCAGGTGTAACACCGGGATATTTATTATTTCCTTTCGGTGTATTACCATAGCTCTGAGTAGGAAAATCCCATAATGTTGTCGAAATAATAGGTGGTTTAAAATTTTCTTCAACTGTGAGATTACCTCTGCTTTCATTTAATGGTAAATTTTTATCTTCTAATGCTGCACATAGAACTTTTACTCCTTTTTCAGATAATATATCTCTCCATGAAAAATTGAGTTTCCTAAAAATATTACTCGCCTTTTCTAATTTTTTTATTTCTCCATTGGGTTTAACCTTAACATAATAAGGGTATTTCCCATTAAAAAGTTTAAGAGATTTATCATATGATCCGTCAGTAATTGATATAAATGGTCCATATAAGATGTCGGAATCAAGATTATATAAAAAGATATAGTTACCATTTTTTATTGAAAGAACTTTGTGCCCATAAATTTTATTAGTCACAAAAGTTAAACTTTCAAGCATTTCCCTTTCACTTTTTATAGTGCACGCAAATATAAAACCATATTCTACCGTAGATTTATTTGACTCTTTTCTCAAAAGATTTTTCATTTTTAGTTTCTCGTTTCTATCAACTCCTTCTTTTTGTTTTTCAAAATTTTCAAATAGTTGTTTACCAGTTCTAACAGTATTAAATTGAATTTTTCTTCTCCTTTGTCTTTATATAACAATGCTTCTTCTAATTGTTGGAGAATTCTCTGTTTTACCAAAATTAACTCTCTGTATTTCACATCGGATTCAATAAATGGCCCCTTTCCACCATTCCATTTACTTCTTTCGTTATAAATTTTAGCCAGTGCTCTCTCTATTTTGCGGTTTCTCATAAACACCTACCTTTGACTGCCTATCCTAATATTATACAAAATGTCTGCGTAAAGTCAAGTAAAGAATTCCTTATAACTCCACCCTGTTCATACACTCCGGAATTTCAGTTGGTATGCCTAATGCCTCTAATTTTCCTTTCAACACCACTGCCTCGGTGATCTCGCCATGAATCAAAAATATTTTTTTCAGACGGCCATTCTTGACTGTTTTGACAAACTCAATCAAGTCATTGCTATCTGCATGGGCAGAAAGCCCGGCCATAAAATATACCTTTGCCTTAACCTCAAATTTTGTATCAAATATAAAGACTTCTTTATAGCCATCAAGGAGTTTTCTACCAAGGGTTCCTGAAGCCTGAAATCCAGTCAGGATTATAATATTATTTTCATTTTCTATAGAATGTATCAAATGATGTAGCACCCTGCCACCTTCACACATACCTGAAGCAGATATAATAATCATTGGGCCTGTTTTCTCATTCAATTTTTTTGAACCTTCCTGGTCTTTTATGTATGTGATGCCCGGAAAATCAAATGGTTCCTCTTTAAGAAACTTTTCATAGGTCTCTTTATCAAAACACTCTGGATGTCTTGAGAAGACTTCGGTCACACTCGTTGCCAGGGGACTATCAACATATATCGGAATATTTTTCAACACGCCTTCTTCGTATAATCTTTTAAGCATCGTAACCAGAACCTGGGTTCTTTCCACTGCAAATGCCGGAATAATTATTTTACTCTTTTTTTGTTTACCTTCAAGGATTATATCTTTTAATTCAGTGGTCATCTGTTCAAATGAACTATGGACCCTGCTTCCATAGGTAGATTCAAGTATTAGATAATCAATATCCCGGGGAATCTCTGGGTCTTTGATTATCGGCATATTCTTCCTTCCCAGATCACCGCTGAAAAGAATCCTCTTCCCATCAAACTCAATCAAAACTTGTGCGGAACCAAGGATATGTCCTGCGTCATAAAATGTTATAGATACACCATCAATCGGTTCAAATTCATTATTGTAATTAATGGCTCTAAAATATCGGAGCGATTCTTCTGCATCTTCAACTGTATAAAGTGGTTCTTTTGTTGGCAGGCCTGCCTTGCGTTGTTTTTTATTAAAGTATGCAATATCGTTCTCCTGGAGATGGGCAGAATCAAGCAGCAAAAGTTCTGCAATATCTTTTGTTGCTGGTGTGCAATAGATTTCTCCATTAAAATTCTTTTTCACAAGTGTCGGTAGATTGCCTGAATGGTCAAGGTGGGCATGGGAAAGCAGAACACATCTTATTTCTTTCGGTTTAAATGGAAATGTCCGGTTTATCCTTTCTGCCTCTGCACGGTGCCCCTGATAAAGTCCGCATTCTATCAAAAATTTCTGTTTTTTATATTCAAATAAATGCATTGAACCGGTAACGGTCCTCGTCGCACCGATAAAAGTTATTTCCATAGAAGATAATAATCAAAATATTTAAAAGGTCAATATTTATTGAAAAGAAAATTTGTCAACATTTTCCGCCTGTCTGGAAATGGGAAATGTTGATTTTTGAATAAATTCTTTATCCTCGCAGGAAAGAATCATTTTCCATCTTGAATTTTTTTATAATTATTATACAATTAAGAGACTGTTAGGAGGAATGATGAAGAAATTTTTAATCTTTATTGTAATCGGCTGGGGCCTTTGCCAGGACACACTCTGGACAAGGAGATATGATAATGGACTTGATGAGGCAGGTTATAGTGTTGCGACTGATAATGATGGGAATATCATCGTTGCAGGGGTAACTGTTGATGCAATGGGTGGTACAGTACCAGGCAATTGTCTAATAGTAAAATATAGTCCGAATGGAAATTTGCTCTGGACAAAAGAATATGATGCAGGTGGTGATGACTGGTTAATTGATGCAGCGGTTGATCGAGGAAATAATATCATCGTAGCGGGTTATACTTTTGATACTACAAGTTATTTTGCTCAGGCCTTAATTATTAAGTATTCTCCATCTGGTGATACAATATGGTCGAGACGATATCAAAGTGTTTTCTTTGATATTGCTCAGGGAGTAACTACAGATTCAATGAACAACATCTATGTAAGTGGTTTAAGTTTCAATGGGAATACCTATGACCTTATTTTATTAAAATATTCGTCAAATGGCGATCTGGTGTGGGATAGAATTTATGATAATGGTTTTGATGAAATAGGATATCGGGCAGATGTTAGTAGCGATCAGTCTGTTACGGTGTGCGGAATTGTTTATCCACCTTCATACGAAGCTGATTTTCTTTTAATAAAATATCTTCCTAATGGTGATACATTATGGACGAAAGTTTATAACTTTAATGTGGATGACATATGCACGGATATTGCAATAGATTTTGGAGATAACATCTGCTTAACGGGCGCTACAGGGGCTTATCCTGCCTATGATATCCTGACCGTTAAATGTAATCCAAACGGTGATACAGTCTGGTCAAGGATATTTGATTATGGTGGTGATGATGAGGCACTTGGTATTGCTATAAACTCCAATAATGATATCTTTGTCACAGGAGTTTCAGAAGGAAATTTATATGATTATTTGACCCTCCGTTATACAGAGTCGGGATATTTGAAATGGGAAGGAAGGTTTGATACCGGGAATGATGACCAGGGGCTCGGTATTGCCGTTGACAATTCCGATAATATAATTGTTAGCGGTGCATCTTATAATGGGACTAATTATGATTTTCTCATTGTTAAATACCACCCTGATGTCGGGATAAGTGAATATGTAAAGCAAAGAAAATCAGCACCTAAAATCTTTCCTAATCCAGCATCGGACAAAATTTACCTGCAGACTTCAAAAAGGAAGGGTACGATTGAAATCAAAATCTACGATGTCTGTGGAAGGTGTGTTAAAGCAAAGAAATTTGAAGAAAAAAATGATTTGTTATCAATACCAATCTCAGACCTTGCACCGGGAACATATTTTATGGAAATTAGAACCCAAAGTCAAAAAACAATGAATAAATTCGTTATCATGCGTTAAAAAATCATAAAACTTGACTTTAGGTAAAAATAAGATATAATCAATAGCCTGACTTTCATTGATTTTATATTAAGGAGGTATTTTTATGGGACAGAAAGGGTTAAAGAATATTGGATTATTTGGGCATGCAGGTTGTGGAAAAACTACCCTTGCTGATGGAATTGCATTCTTTTGCGGTGCCAACACAAGATTTGGCAAGGTTAGTGATGGAACAAGTATGTTTGATACCGACCCGGATGAGCAAAAACGAGGTTGCAGTCTTAATCTGGGGCTTGCGACCTTTGAATATGAAGGGATAACATTTAATTTAATTGATACCCCGGGATATGCTGATTTTGTCGGCGAAATGATGAGCGGACTTTATGCGGTTGATATCTGTGTTGTAGTGGTGGATGCCACCACAGGCATTGCAGTGGGTACAGAGAGAATTATGAATGAAGCATTGAAGCGAAATATACCCATTGTCTTTTTTATAAATAAAGTTAAAAAAGAAAATGCAGATTTTTATGAAGTTTTAAAGAGTTTGAATGAAATTTCAAAAAAGAAGATCGTGCCTTTTAATCTTCCAATTGGTATGGCGGAAAAGTTTGAAGGGGTTGCAAATATTATAAAAGAAAAGGCATATATTACAAAAGATGGAAAGACAACCGAAGTAGCGATTCCTGCTGATTTAAAAGATAAGGTTTCAAAATACCAGGAACTATTTATTGAATGTGCCGCAGATAGCGATGATAACCTGATGAATAAATATCTTGAGTCCGGTTCTCTGAGTATTCAAGAATGCATTCCTGCTGTAAAGAAGGCAATAGTAGAAAATAAAGTAGCTCCATGTTTTTGTGGTGAAGGGCTTGAGCTCATAGGCATTCAGGATTTTATCAATATGGCAACCGAATTTCTCCCTTCTTATGAAGAATTCCCCGAATTACTACTGGATGGTAATAAAATTAAAAGAAATGAAAATGAACCTTTTGTCGGATATGTCTTCAAAACCATAGTTGAACCCCATCTTGGTGAACTCTGTTATATAAAGGTTCTGAGCGGTAAACTGAGTATGGGCGATACCGTAAATAATACTACACAAAATACAGAAGAAAAAATTGCCCAGATATATTTTATTAAAGGAAAGGAGAGAAAAGAGAGTAATGTCTTATCAGCAGGGATGATTGCGGGATTGGTGAAATTAAAAAATACCCATACCGGTGATACACTGGCAAAAACAAATGTTAAACTACCACCGATTGAATTTCCTGCGCCATCAATATCAATGGCGATCGTACCCAAGGCAAAAGGCGACGAAGAAAAAATTTCTAATGGTCTAACAAAATTAAGGGCTGAAGATCCCACATTCAGTTTTGCCTACGACCACGAGATAAAGCAATTAATCATTTCCGGAGTTGGTGAATTACACCTTGATGTGATTCTATCAAGACTCCAGAGAAAATATGGTGTGAATGTGGAACTTACAAAAACGAAAATAAAATATCGTGAAACATTTACAAAAAAGACCGAAGCCCAGGGGAAATATAAAAAACAGACTGGTGGACACGGACAGTATGGTGATTGCTGGTTAAGGGTTGAACCGCTTCCCAGGGGTCAGGGCATTGAATTTGCTGATGAGATATTCGGTGGTGCAATACCTGCCCGTTATATACCTTCGGTAGAAAAGGGTGTACGCGAAGCATTAGATAAAGGTTTTCTTGCTGGATATCCTATAACCGATGTAAAGGTTACGGTCTATGATGGTTCATACCATCCAGTTGATTCTTCTGATATCGCATTCCAGATTGCCGCTTCAATGGCACTAAAAGCAAATGCCGAAAAAGGTAATGTAGTCCTTTTAGAACCAATAATGGAAGTTGAAGTATATGTACCTGAAGAATTTATGGGTGATGTGATCGGCGATTTGAATAGCAGGAGAGGTAAGATAATGGGAATGGAGGCGATAGGTAAAATACAGGTAGTTAAAGCAATGGTACCTGAGGCAGAAATGTATAAATATTCAACGAGCCTCCGCTCAATGACCCAGGGCAGGGGTTATTTTACAATGAAGTTCCATCATTATGAAGAGGTGCCGAGAGAAATAAGCCAGAAGATCATTGAAGAGGCAAAGAAAGAAAATAAATAATGAGACCTCTACTTATTAAATTTGACGGATTCGGCATACCAAGTTATGGCACAATGCTTGTCATTTCATTTATCGTTGCCCTTTTTCTTGTCAAACGAGAAGCTAAAAAACACAATATTGCCCCGGTAATAATTGAAAATCTTGCATTCTGGTTAATGATAGGTGTGATCCTGGGCGGTAGAGTTCTTTATGTGTTATTCCATCCATCTGAATTCAGGGACATAATAAGTATTTTTGAAATATGGAACGGTGGAATGATGTTCTTTGGCGGATTTATTGGGGCATTCATTGCTGGTGCAATATATGTAAAAAGGCAAAAGATTTCAATCACATTGCTGAGCGATATGGTGAGCCCTTCTATCGCCCTTGGCGAATTCTTTACCAGAATCGGCTGTTTCCTCAATGGTTGCTGTTTTGGTAAACCAACAAAGTTACCCTGGGGTGTCCATTTTCCTCATGGTTCATTCGCCTATCACGCCGGCCTTGATTGTGCAATACATCCTACCCAGTTATATTCATCCTTTTTCGGTCTATTCCTCTTTTTCTTCCTCCAGCGCATGCTTCATCAGAAACATCATCAGGGACAAATTTTTGCATACTTTTTAATATTTTATGGCGGTTTTAGATTTGGGGTTGATTTTATACGATATTATGAAGATACAGGCAATTTCTTAATCAATCAGATAATCTCAATAATAATTGTATTCGCAGGAATATTACTTTTAGTAAAGGCAAAAAAGACTAATCTTTTATCCCAATAGTCGTTTTTATCCTTTCTGCAATTACCTCAGCAGAAATTGGATTCTCAAGATTGATAAAATAAAGTTGCCATAGATGCTTGACTTTTCTTGAAACGACGATTCTTTTTCCATCACTGCTCACCCTTGGGTTCCAGTCCGGGACATCATTGTATGTTAGCCGGATCAGGCTCTTTTTATTAATATCAAATTTGTATATCTCAAATTCTCCATCCATATTTGAACGAAAATATAGATTATCACCTGCAAGATGAGGGTCGGTCTCGTCATATTTTGTATAATATAATATACGCTCACCTGAACCGTCTGGCTTCATAATAAATATATCTTCACTACCATTTCTTTTTGATGAAAAAACTATAAATTTCCCATCCGGTGTATAAGAAGGAAATCCATCCCAGTAATTATTCTTCGTCAACCTGAATGCCTGTTTCTGCATAAGATTTATTTTGTATATCTCCCATCCGCCATCACGGTTTGTAACATATACAATCTCTTTTCCATCTGGAGAAAAAGTTGGTGAAAAATCTGTATAATCATTATTAGTCAGTTTTATAGTGGAGTCAGTATTGATATCATAGAGATATATCTCCTCGTCACCATCTACACTTGAAACATATGCAATCTTATCACCTTTCGGCGAAAACGCCGGGTCGGTGTTCATACCCCTGTTCGTCAATTTTTTTACTATTGTGCCATCCAATTTTATGAGATATATATCCGAGATATCCCTTTTTGCCGCAGCAACCGCAAGTAATTCATTGTCTGGACCAAAACAACCCTTGAATTGATTCATTTTTCCCATTGGGATAGGACTTGAAGAATATGGATCCAT